>CAZJUL010000328.1:0-3499 GCA_964549095.1 uncultured Elusimicrobiaceae bacterium | reverse complement strand
ACCGGCTTCGGGGCCTGCCCGAAATGGCTGAGCGCGGCCGGCGCGGTCGCCCGCTGGAGCTTTAACAGCGCGAACCTGGCACTGGTCAACGACCGCAGTTACGAGGTAACGGCGGCGGCTTTCGATTTCGCCGGCAACGAGGCGCAGTCCTCGCCTGCCACGCTGGCGCGCTACGACACGGAGAAGCCGACCACCACCATAACCTCCCCGCTGCCGGGCTATACCACCGGGTTCGCCTACGTGTTCGGCACGGCTTCGGACGAAAGGTACGGCGCGAGGAACTACGAAGCGAAGCTGGGCACCTATACCGTGAAGGTGGCGGTCAAGCGCCTGACCGGCGCCGAGACAGGCTGGTGCGGCGAAGCGGACTGCGCCAGGGCCAACCCTGTCTGGTACGAAGCCGTCCTGTCCACTACCGGGGCGAACTCCGGGAAATTCACTTTCGAAATCCCCACGGCCATCAGGAACTATATCACCGCCTCCGACAAGCAGAACACCTCTTACCGGCTAGTCACCTGGGGCTACGACCTGGCGCTGAACCGGGAATACGGCCCGCAGGGCGGCCAGCCCCAGAGCGCCGACGTGCCGGACGGCGCGGGCGTGGTGGTGACCCACGATAATGAGCCGCCGCTCACCTATATCACCGCGCCCGGCTCGGCCTCCCATAACGACCTCCCCGACCTGGGCGGCACGGCCGGCGACAATGTGGATTACGGCATACAGGAAACGAGGATATCCGTTTACCAGCCGGTCTCCGGCAAGTATTACAACCCGTCGGTGGAAGGCGCCTGGTCCGACAGCGGGCAGGACGAGAACTCAGCCCCCTGGATACCGGTCCAGACCACGGTGCACCAGGACTCGGCCACCTGGACCTACAATATCCAGAACGCCACCTGGACCACCGGCGTGACCTACCGCGTGCGGGCGCGGGCCAGGGACGTGCCGGGTAACTACGACGTGGTGTACGCCACCAGGACCTTCCTCTACGACACGCAGGCCCCGGTGTCCACGGTCACGTTCCCGTCCAACGGCAACGACATCAACGCCCTGCCCATCACCCTGGCCGGCACCAGTTTCGACCCGAGCGGCTCGCTGGTAAACCAGATCTTCATCTATTTCCAGCGCGATTCCGACCTCTGGTACTGGGACGGCAGCAACAACTGGACGCCTACCCAGACCCCGCTGATGGCTTCGCCCGTGGGCACCTACGACACCTGGAACCTGGCGCTGGGCAACGGGGCCTTCGCCGGCCAGGACGGGGCGCGGTTCCACGTCTGGACGAACGCGCGCGACGGCGCCACCAACCAGGAAACCTACAAGAAGCGCTCCACGTTCGTTTACGACGTGACGCGGCCGACCTGCGCCGTGTCGTACCCGTACGACAACGGCTATGTCAGCGCGACCGGCAAGCCCTACGGCGCCGCCTACGACGCGCCCAACGGCACGGTCAAGAACGTGTATGTCAGGATCAAGCAGGTGACGGGCGCCGAAGCCGGCCAGTACTGGAGCGTGAACGGGTCCAGCTGGACGGCGGACAACACACTGAACGACGTCCTGAACTACGGGTTCCTGAGCCCCGGCGGCACCTGGTGGCAGCTGAATACCGCGATGTGGGAGAGCGGCAAGACCTACGAGGTCAACGCCTTCGCGGTGGACAAGGCCGGGAACTACCAGCAGACCTATTCCACTTCCACCAACATCAAGGCCGATTTCACCAAGCCCGTGTCGACGGTCACCTGGCCGGTGCACGGCGCCAACCTGGCGCAGGAACTGAACAGCGTCTCCGGCTCCGCGGCGGATATCTCCCCCGGGGTGCTCTCCCGGGTGCGCGTTTCCTATTTCAGGGTGGATACCTCCAGGTACTGGAACCTCACCAACCACGCCTGGGATTCCCCCGGCGAGATGTTCTACGACGCCACGCTGCTTACCGGCAACAGGTGGGAAGCGGTCGGCGCCTCCACCCCGTCCTGGGTGACCACGCTGGCCGGCGTGGAGTACAGGGTCTTCGCCAGGGCCGTGGACGCGGCCGAGAACGATGTGACCAAGCCGGGCGCTCCCGCCGCCGATTCTTCCTATATCCAGTTCACGCTGCGCCCGCCCCCGCCGGTTTCGGTCATCCTTAACCCGGACGATTCTACCCCGCACTGGAAGCCGTCGCCGACGCCGGCTATCATGGGCACCGCGGCCTATTCCACCACGGTGCAGGTCAGGGTGACCGACTGGGGCGGCGACCAGACCGAGAATACCGCCGACGACACCGTCTGGAACGGGAGCCAGTGGCTGCCCGCTTCCGGCAACCCTAACCTGTTCGTGTACGCGGACACTTTCGACGGGGAAGCCTGGCAGATAAACCTGCCGTCCGAAAAATGGAACGGCAACAGGAAGAACCGCGTCGTTTCGAAGTCCACCAGCTCCGTGTCGGGCGGCGAGGAAACCCCCGGCGCCGGCAAGACCTTTATCATAGACTCCAGCGCGCCGGCGGTGGCCCTGACCGCCCCGAACAAGGTCTACCTGAACGCCCTGACCGCCCTGACCGCCGATATCAGCGACCTCAATCCCGGCGCTGTGCCTGCGGGCAACGTGTACTTCAGGGTGAAGCGGCAGGAAGCGGCGCAGTACTGGAACTGGAAGACCTCCACGTTCTCGGCCTTAAGCGCCGATTCGAACCTGCCGGCCACGGTGGTCGGGGATATCTATACCGGGGCCGCGGCTTCCTATACCACCTCGTATTTCAGCAGCAACCGGGCCTGGGAGCCGGACAAGAGCTATACGGCGCAGTTCTTCTCTTCCGACAAGGCGGGTAATCCCGGCACCGAGGAAAAGACGTTCACCATAGACGTCTCTTCGCCCGTGACCAGGATGCTCGTACCCTCCAACGCGAAAGTCATAAGGAACCTGCCCTCCATCTACGGCACCGCCTCCGATAACCGCCTGAACCAGAAAGTGGAGATAGCCGTGCAGAAATGGATGGGCGGCACCAGCCTGTGGTATGACGGCGCCGCGTTCACGGACCTGATGACGGAGCCGCGCTGGATCAGCGTGACCGGGGCCAACGGCTACCTGTCCCCGGACGCGACAAGCTGGGCCTTCACCCCCGCCGGCTTCGACGACGATTTCGAATCCGGCTACCAGTACTTCATCCTGGTCCGCTCGAGCGATACGGCCGGCAACCTGCAGGACGGCTACACCGAGAACGTCTCTTCGATGGTGATAAAGGTGGACAAGGGGAACCCCGTCTCCGTGATAGCGCGGCCCCTGGACGACGCCAGCGGGATAGCCGGCCGGTACAGGCCCGCCGACATAGGCCAGTTCCCGGTCAGCCACCTGAAAGGTACCGCTTACGACACACCGTCCGCCAATTACGGCGGGATAGATAAATCGTATATACGGCTGTCCTACCTGCTGGCCAACGACACCTGGTATTGGACCGGCACCGCCTTCAGTTCCGGGACGGCGGCGGAAGCCGCGGCCTGGAGGGACACCTCCAAGTCCGGCGCGG
>CAZJUL010000327.1:0-3507 GCA_964549095.1 uncultured Elusimicrobiaceae bacterium | reverse complement strand
CAGACCTCGCTCATCCCGTCCGTGGCCCTGCGCGGCGAGCCGCCTTACCGCGCCGTGCTCACCCACGGCATGATCCTGGACGACAAGGGCCACGCAATGCACAAGTCGGCCGGCAACGCCATAGCCCCGCAGGAGATAGTCGGCAAGTACGGCGCCGAGATCCTGCGCCTGTGGGTGGCGCTGTGCGACTATTCCGAGGATGTCCGCATCTCCGAGAAGATCCTGGCCGGCCCCATAGACACCTACCGCAAGATACGCAACACGCTGCGCTTCCTGCTGGGGAACCTGGCCGACTTCAAACCGGCCCTGCACCGCGTCCCCGACGACAAGCTGCCGGAAACCGACCGTTATATGCGCTCGCGCCTCGCGGCCACCGCCGCGGAAGTGGAGAAGTATTATTCTGATTTCCAGTTCCGCCAGGCCATCAACACTGTTACATACTTCTGCATATTGGACTTATCGTCTTTTTACCTGGATTCGCTGAAGGACCGCCTGTACACCTACAGCGCCGATTCGCCGGAGCGCCGGTCCGCCCAGACCGTGCTTTACGACGTGCTGGTTGCCGTCCTGAAGATGATTTCGCCGGTGCTGTCGTTCACCGCAGAGGAAGCCTGGCAGGCCGCGCGGGCCGAGATAGACCCCGCGCTGGAAGAAAGCGTCTTCCTCAGCGATTACCCAAAATTCCCGGCTTCTTGGATCAATAAGTCGCTTGACGACAATTGGATCCGTTTGATGGGTATAAGGATGAACGTCCAGAAAGCCATCGAAGAAGTACGTAAGACCGGCGCGGTCGGCTCTTCGCTGGAGGCGAAGGTCTCTTTCCGCACCTCGGACGCCGGGCTGAAGGATTTCCTGACTGCGAATCTATCCCTCTTGCCGTCGGTGCTCATAATCTCCTCTTGCACCCTGGAATTCGACCCGGGGGCGGGGGAATTGGATATAAAGGTGGAGCACGCCGACGGCGCCAAGTGCCCGCGCTGCTGGCAGTGGCGGAAGGATATCGGGGCGGACCCGACGCACGCCGAGGTCTGCGGCCGCTGCGCGGACGCGCTTGGAAAACAGGGCGCATAGAAGCCGGGACACACCTTGCAGCAAGGGGCGTCCCCAATGCTTTCGTCTTCGGCTATTATGAAACATAAATGGCTTGAGCCGGTCATAGTGCTCGCGGTCTTCGTAGTAGACAGGGCGGCCAAGTCGCTGGCCCTCGACCGCCTCATCGCGGCGCCGGTGCAGGTTTTGTCCTTTTTACGGCTGTCCTACGTGGAGAATACCGGCGTGGCCTTCGGGATGTTCGGCGGCAACAATGCTTTTTTTATCGGCCTCAGCTTTGTGCTGGTGGCCGCGCTGCTGGTGTTCAGGCGTAAGCTGGCGGGAACTTCGCTGGCGGCCCGAGCCGGGATAGCCCTGGTGCTGGGCGGGGCGCTGGGCAACCTGTACGACCGGCTGGCCTACGGCTTCGTGGTGGATTTTTTCGATCTTTCGTTCTTCCCCGCCGTGTTCAATACCGCCGACAGCGCCATTACCGTCGGCGGGGTCTTTTTAGCCTTTGGGATGAACACCGGGGAAAACGCCGGGAGCACGAAATCCGACACGCCCGATCGCGAGGTGCGCAAATGAAAACTTATCCGATAGCCGTTGCGGCGCTGCTTTTTTTCGCCGCGTGCAACAGGTCGCCCGAGCATTACTACCAGGCGGGGAACAGGCGGGCCATGAGCGGCCGCAGCCTGGAGGCCATACAGCTTTACAACAAGGCCCTGCTGCTGAAAAAGAAATACCCCGAAGCCCTCACCTCCAGGGGGATGGTCTACGAGAAGCTGGGCGATCCGCAGAAAGCCATTTACGATTATAAAAAGGCCATAGACCAGGACCCGTCCTACGCGCCGGCGCTGAACAACCTGTCCGCGCTGTACATGGACGCGGGCGAATACAAAGAAGCCGTAAAGCACCTCTCCCGCGCGCTGGAGAACACGCCCGCCTATTCCCTGGGCTGGCTTAACAGGGGCGTGGCCAGGTATAAGCTGGGCAATTACAGCGACGCGCTCTCGGACCTCTCCAGGGCCATAGAGACCGACCCCAAACAGCAGCTCGCCTATTACCAGCGGGCTTTAGCCGCCTTCAAGCTGGGCGATACCGTCTCCGCGCTGGCCGACCTGGACACCCTGGTTTCAATGAAGCCGGACCTGGCCCCCGCCTGGTTCGAGCGGGGGAAAATAAAGTTTTACGCCAAGGACTACCCGGGCGCCAAGGATGATTTTCTTAAGGCGGCCGGCCTGAAGCCCGACGCCGCGGCTTATCGCTACTGGACCGGGCTGGCGGTAATGAGGGCCGGCTATTACGAAGGCGCAATGGCCGAAGCGGACGCGGCGCTGGGGCTGGCCCCGGACCACGCCCCGTCCTGGCTGCTGAAGGGCGATATCTGTTTTTACCAGAAGAACCCGGCCGGCGCCGAGGACAGCTACCAGAAGGCCAGGGACCTGGACCCCGCGCGCGCGGAGCTTTATGACGCCCGGCTGGCGGCGGTCCGCAGGCAGGCCGCCCCCGCCAAGCCGCCCAGGCAGACGCGCGCGAAAAGCGTCCGCGCCCCGGATTACGACGAGGAGTAAAGATGCCGGAAGAAAAACAGGAGAAATTAAGCTGGCGCAAGAAGCTGGAGCTCAACAGGATGAGCTTCGAGAGCATCCTGTTCGAGAAAGAGCTGGTGGTGCCGCAGAAGGAAAAACTGTACCTGGGCCTGCTGGTCGCCGCGGGCATAGCGCTGGTGAGCTCGCTGCTGCTGTCCGCCTGGATCCTGAACCACAAATATTTTTTCAGCGGCGCCGACACCGCGGCTTTCGCCACGGTGAACGCCTTCCTGGAGAAGTTCAACGCGGCCGGCGTCTGGAGCCTGGTCAAGCCGTTCTCCCTGGACGGCCGCCACCCGGCCGCAATGCCTTTCTATTACATCGCCTACGTGCCGGTGCTCAAATACATAACCTCGGACATCTACGCAGCGATGGCGCTGGTGCATTCCTTTTTCCTGCTGCTGTTCACGCTGTCGGTGTTCATGGCGGTAAAAAGGAACAGGAATAATTTCTCCGGCTGGGTGGGCGCCACCGCGGCGTCTTCGCTGCCTTTCCTGATAGAGACGGCCCGGCACCCGGGGCCGGGGATCGCCGTCATAGCGCTGGTGGCCGCGCTCTACGCCTGCTACATCAATTCCAACGAGTTCGACCACCCGGAATGGAACATGTGGTTCGGCGCGGCGCTGGGGCTGGGCTTTTACACGGACAAGATGTTCTGGATCTACCTGCTCCCGATCCTGCCGTTCCTGGTCACCGCGATGACCGGCGGCCTGGCAATGCATTCGCTGCTGAAGGGCTTCCTGCCCGGCATGGTCCTGTGCGCGCCGTGGTACACCTACCTGCTGGCTTTCGGGGCCCTGGGCCATTAAGCCGGGCCGGCGGCGGAGCAGGTGTTCCGACCTGGCGTCTGGAATTACCTGGGCACGCTGGCCGACGCCGCCGGCCT
>CAZJUL010000326.1:0-3515 GCA_964549095.1 uncultured Elusimicrobiaceae bacterium | reverse complement strand
AGCTTTAGGTTGCCCACTGTTTATTTCCGCTTTCAGCTCGGAGAGCTTCGCGGGGATGTCGGCCAGCTTCCAGCGGACCGCGGCCTTCTCGGCGCGGCGCTTGAATTCGCATTCCCCGTCCTTCAGGGTCTTGGCGCTTATCACTATGCGGAAAGGCAGGCCTATCAGGTCCGCGTCCTTGAACTTCACGCCGGGGCGCTCGTCGCGGTCGTCCCAGAGGGCGGAGAACCCGGAAGCGTGGATCAGGTCGTAGGCCTTCTGCGACTCGGCCCTGATGGCCTCGTTGCCGTCCTCGGCCTCGATGCTGACCAGCGAGAATTCGAAAGGCGCCAGTGACGGCGGCCAGATTATGCCCCACTCGTCGTGGGACTGCTCTATGGCGGCGGCCACGGTGCGCGACACGCCTATCCCGTAGCAGCCCATAACCATCGGCACCATCTGCTGCTTCTCGTCGAGGAATTCGCACTTGAGCGAGCTGGAATACTTGACGCCCAGCTTGAAGGTCTGCCCGACCTCTATGCCGCGCTTGAACTCGAACGGCTTTTTGCAGTGCGGGCAGAGGTCGCCCTCAACCGCCACGTGTATGTCGGCGAAGCTGTCCGGGTTATAATCGCGCCCTATGTTTATGTTCACGGTGTGGGTATCGCCCTTATTGGCGCCCGAGAAGCCGTTGAACACGTTCTTCAGCGCGAAGTCGGCTATGACGGTCTTCAGCGGCTTGGTGTCCTTACCGCGCACGTACTTGCTCTTTATATCCACCGGCCCGGCGAAGCCGACCGGGCAGCCGGAGATGGCTTCATAAATATTCTGGGGGGCTTTTTCCAGCTCCTTCGCGCCCAGGGCGCGGCGCAGCTTGTTCTCGTTCAGCTCGTGGTCCCCGCGGACCAGCGCCATAACGGGCTCGCCGTCGGCCAGGAAGAAAAGCGTCTTGATGGCCTGCCGCCTGTTCAGCTTCAGGAACTTCGCCACTTCGTCCACCGTGTACATGTTCGGCGTCGCCGCGTCCTTCATCGGGGCCAGCTTGGACGGGTCCGCCGTGCGCGCCGGGTGCTCGGCGGTCTCGGCCTTCTCTGTGTTGGCCGCGTAGCCGCAGCCGCACAGCGCTATCTCGGCCTCGCCCGTGTCGGCGATGACCATGAACTCGTGGGAATGGTTGCCGCCTATCGGGCCGCTGTCGGCTTCCACCGGCTTGTACTTAAGCCCGCAGCGCGTGAAGATCTTCTCGTAGGCGCCGTAAAGCAGGTGATACCATTTCTCGCAGTCCTCCTCGGTGGCGTGGAAGGAATAGGCGTCCTTCATGTAGAATTCCCGGGCGCGCATAACCCCGAACCGCGGGCGTATCTCGTCGCGGAACTTGGTGCCGAACTGGTAGAGCATGATGGGCAGCTGGCGGTAGGACTTCACGTCGCGGCGCACCATATTGGTGATCACCTCTTCGGCCGTAGGGGCGAAGCAGAACTCGGAGCCCTTGCGGTCGGCTATCCTCAGCAGTTCCTTGCCGTAGACCTGCCAGCGGCCGGTCTCCATCCAGAGCTCCTTGGGCTGTATGACGGGCAGCCACACTTCCAGACCGCCTATCCTGTCCAGCTCTTCGCGGACGATGTTCTCCACCTTTTTAAGGACGCGCAGGCCCAGCGGCAGCCATTCGTAGATCCCGCTGGCCAGCTTCCGTATCATGCCGGCCCTGAACATCAGCTTCACGGACACGTTGTCCGCGTCGGCCGGGGCTTCTCTCAAAGTGGGGAGGAAATATGCGGAAAGTTTCATGTTGCGGCTCCTCGTTTATTTAAGCGAACGTATCTTCCTGATTATCTCGTTGACCCATTCGGACTCTTTCACTACCTTGATCTGCTTGCCGCGCTCTATCCAGACGCCCTTGCCCTTGCCGCCGGCCACGCCGAAATCGGCCTCGCGCGCCTCGCCGGGGCCGTTTACTATGCAGCCCATCACGGCTATCGTCTTGCCTTCGGAGCGGCGCAGCAGCTCCTTGTCGGAATAGACGCGGTCTTCTATCTCTTTTATGACCTTCTCGACGTTGACCTGGCAGCGCCCGCAGGTGGGGCAGGAGACCAGGTCGGGGCCGTAAGTCCGCAGCTTTAGCGCCTTCAGTATCTCGTAGGCCGCGCGGACCTGCACCACGGGGTCTTCGGTCAGCGAAACCCTGATGGTGTCGCCTATGCCCTGGGTAAGGAGCAGGCCTATGCCCATCGCCGATTTCACGGCGCCGGACAGGAAGCTGCCCGCCTCGGTCACGCCCAGGTGGAGGGGGACGTCGGATTTCTCGGCGAAAAGCAGGTTGGCCATCACCGTGCGCTCTATATCGGCGGCCTTCAGGGAAACCACTATCTGCCTGAAATCCATCTCCTCCAGCACGCGGACCTCGTCGAGGGCTTCCTTCACCATCACCTCGGCCCATTCGCGCGGCTTCCAGCGCGGGTTCGGCTTTTTCTGCAGGGCCTTCAGCGAGCCGGCGTTCACGCCCACGCGTATCGGGATGCCGGCGGCCTTCGCTGCCTTCACCACTTCGCGCACCTTGTCCTTTTCGCCGATGTTGCCCGGGTTTATCCGTATCTTGTCCACGCCCTGGCGCGCGGCCTCCACGGCCAGCTGCCAGTCGAAATGTATGTCCGCCACCAGCGGGATGCTGATCGCCCTTTTTATCCGGCCGAGCTTTTCGGCGGAGTCCATGTCCGGGACGGCCACCCTGATGATCTCGCAGCCCGCGTCCTCGAGGCGCCGTATCTGGTCTATAGTGGCTTTCAGGTCGGAAGTGGCGGTGGTGCACATCGACTGCACGGACACCGGGCTGGAGCCGCCAATGGAGTATCTGCCGACCTTGACCTTGCGCGTTTTATGAGGGATATGCTGGTGCATTTGTCGCCGTTTATCTCTTAGCCGGGGCGGGCGCTAACGGGGCGTTCCCGGTCTTGCCCGGCGCGGGCGCGGCTTTCTCCTTGACGGGCGCCGGCGCGGCGGTCTCCGCGGCCGGGGCGGGCGCGGCCTTCGGCCCGATCAGGCGCATTATGTCGTTGTAGGTGGCGAAGAGGAATATGCTGAGGATGAACGCGATGCCGGTGGAATTGACCCACTTCATCACGTTGGGCGTGATCTTCTTTTTGGATATGCCCTCGAAGAGATACAGCACCGCGTGCCCGCCGTCCAGCAGCGGTATCGGGAGCAGGTTGAAAAAGCCCACGGCCACCGAGATCAGGGCTATCAGGAAAATAAGGTCGGGCAGGCCCGTGTGCGCGGCCTTGCTCACTATGTTGACTATGCCTATCGGCCCGGCTATGTCCGGCTTTTCCCTGCGCTTGACGTTTGAGGCCAGGGTCTTCACGGTGAAGGCGGTCCAGTACCAGCACTGGTGGGCGCCCATCTTGACGGCTTTGACGACGCTGATGGGGTTGTAAATGATGCCGGGCGAGATGCCTATCAGCCCCTGGCCCTGCGGGCCCTTCTGCGTGGTCATCTTCAGCTTCAGCGTTTCCTCACCGCGCCGGACCTCCAGCGCGATC
>CAZJUL010000325.1:222-3537 GCA_964549095.1 uncultured Elusimicrobiaceae bacterium | reverse complement strand
TCGGACCCGGGATATTCGTGGAACAGCCTGAGGTAGTCCAGGATGGCAACCCTGTAATCCCCCAGCCGCAGCTGCAGGCCGGCCTTCAGCAGCAGGGCGTCGTCTCCGTATTCGGTATCTGCGTGTATCTTCTGCCAGCCGGCCACCTGTTCCAGGATGGAGGCGGCGGAGTCGTTGTTCTTATCTTCGCCGTGCTGCTTGAAAAAATCCCATTCCGCCGCTATCAGGGCGTCTTGCGGAGCGGCCGCCGGCTGGGGCTTAGCGGTCTGCGCCGCGGCGGGAAGCCGGCAGGCGGACACGATGAACAATATTGCCGCTAAAACTGGAAAACGGGTCATTAACTTCCTCCTGGAGCGGATGCGGGATCCGGATTAAAAAATATGATAGCTATTTAGTGGAAAGGGGCGCAATACCGCCGGGGAGGGCGGGGCGCAGGCGGCGCGGTTACGGGGGTATAAGGTTCAGCGGCGGTTCAGGGTGTTTTCAACCAGCCCGGCCAGTTTTTGGGGATCGGTGGGCGAGACGAAAAAAGCGTCGGCCCCGGCTTCGTCCGCCAGCTCGCCGATCCGCGGGTTCGCGGAGAAGAGGATTATTTTTATATCGCTGGTCTCCGGGTTCGAGCGCAGCTCGCGGCAGGCCGTATACCCGTCCTTGCCGGGCATCATTAAATTCAGCAGGATGAGGTCGGGCTTCAGCCTGCCGGCCAGCGAGACGGCTTCCTCGCCGTTGAAGCCCGCGGCCGTCCGGTAGCCCTTTTTTCCCAGCAGCAGCCTGAACAGGAAAACGGCGTCCCGGTCGTCGTCGATCACCAGGATCAGCGTCTCGCCTGGCTCCTTGTCCGGGGCCGCGTCCGTCTGCGGCGGGACCAGGTTCCCGTCGGCGTCCTTCTCGAAAGGCGACCAGAACTGCCTGTCGTAAAATTTCCTGAAGCTTATCCGGGAGCCGTCCAGCAGCGGTTCCGAGAAGGCGGCTAGCTTTACGCCCCAGAGGGCCGCGGCTTCGCGCCGGTCGCCCGGGCCCAGGGCCTCGTGGCGCCTCCGGTCGAAAGCGCGGAGCTCTTTATAGACCCTGTCCAGGTCCTCCAGCCATTTCCTTTCCGCCGGTTCCAGTGACGGGTCCCCCCGCTTCAGGACCAGCGGTTCAAGGCAGGCGAAGTCCCCGCCCGGCACGAGGTCCGGCAGGGTGCCGGAGGCGAGCGGCAGCAGCAGTTCGTCCTTGATGAACTTTTCCGCCAGCCTCTTCAGGCCGTGGAAGTCGTAGCGGTTCCCGTTAACGGTAAGCCACAGCATTCGCTTCACCGCCGTCTATTTTGAATTTCTCAGCGCGGATTTGTGCACCCAGCCCTTTTTGCCGGAGGAGGTGTGGACCTGCACCCAGTCTCCGCGCTGGATTATTACCTCTACCTCGTCGTTGCCGCGCACCTCGGTGATCACGCGCGTCTCCGCGCCGGGCGCGCTGTGCAGTATGGCCTTCCGTTTGTCCACGTACGCGGGCGAATCCGGGGCGAAAGTGATGAGCTTCGGGCCCTTGCCCGCCTTGGCGCGCTGGATGTCCCGCGCGCGGGCGTTGGCGCGGTTCTCCAGGTATTCCGCGTCCCCGAACTGCTTGGCCAGCGAGATCCTGTGCGTGTTGCCCAGGTCGCCGAAAGAGCTCCAGGCGTAATCCACCGCCCAGGTGGAGAACTCAAACCCCGCCCCGCCGCTCCAGCCGGCAGCGCCGCTGAGTTTTGAGGAGGCGCTGCGCCCGTTGTAGCCGCCCCTCAGCAGGAAGCGCACGCTGTCCGTGGTCTCGGCGTTCACCATGTTGTAGACGCAGTATTCAAGGCCGGCCCCGAGGTGCGCGGCGGCCCCTTTCGGAGCTATAAGGTCGGCCGCGAGCAGTATGTCCCTGGGCAGTTTGAGCCCCGCCCCGAGCCGGACCGTGGCCGGCAGGCTTTCGGTGCGCAGGTTGTATTTCAGGCCTTTTCCGAAGTTGGCCGCGGAGCCCGCCAGCGTGACGGCGTTAGAGAGCCTGAAGCGGACGCCCGCGTCCAGGGCGGCGGTGTATACGGCTTTGTCTATGCGCGAAACTATATATTTACCGGCGATGCCGACGTCCAGCTTCAGCGCGTCCAGCCTTTTGCCGAAGCCCGCGGTCGCCGCCAGGTCGTAGGGGTCCAGCTCGCCGCCGGTCCGGTGGCCGGTGTTGTCGACAATATCGAGGGAACCCGGGCTGAGGTACTGGACGCCCAGGGCCAGCACGCTCCTGTTGGGCAGCTGCACCGCCAGGGCGCCGTACTGGTAGGAAATGTCCCCGAAGTAGGAGGCGTGCATCAGCGCCAGGTTGGTGCGCTCTATGGAGGCGAGGCCGGCGGGATTGTAATAAAGCGCGGTGGCGTCCACGGCCACGGCTCCGGCGGCGGAGCCCATCGCTATCGCCCGGGCGCCGACCGGCAGTTCCAGGAACTGCGCGCCGGTGGTGCCCAGCGCGTCCGATGAGAAGCTGCCGGCGCGCGCGGCCGCCCCGCCCGCGACCTGCAGGAGGACGGAAAGGACCGCGATATGTACGGGCAGTCTCATTGTCATCTCTCTATGGCAAGCTTCTTGACGGTACGGCCGCCGGAGGCCGTCTCTATGACGGCCAGGTACACGCCGCTGGCGACGTCGCGCCCCGCCGAGTTCTTGCCGTCCCACACCTTGCAGCCGTTGTCCGCGGCGGTCAGGCGCAGTTCCCGGAGCAGGTCGCCCTGGTAATTATAAATGCGTACGCGTGCGTTGGCCGGCAGGAAGTCGAATATCAGCCCGGTGCCGCAGACCAGGTCGCTGGCCGAATCGAAGCTGCCCCCGGAACCGGGCTTCCAGGGGACCGGGTAGACCACCGACTCCGGCGCCACCGTCAGGACGGCGTAGATAGAAAAGTGCGTGACGGCGGCTGTGAACTTGTTGCCGGCGAAATCCTGGCCGGCGCCGGCGACTTCCTCCCACTGCTTCGCGGAGGGGTTCAGCCAGAAAAGCTTCAGCTTGCTTTCCCGCAGGCCGGAGCTGTCAATAAGACCGTCGTTGTCGGCGTCGGGATAGGGCATGGCCAGGATGAGCGGCTGGCTGAAGGTAGTCACCAGCGCGCCGGTGGCCGAATCCCTGGCCGTGAACGAGCGGCGCAGGTTGACGCCCGAAACGGGGGTGGTCCTGGGGGTGTTCCTGTCGGCTTCCATTATGTCGGCCAGATCTTCGTCCGGGGTATCGATGGACAGTACCAGGCCGCCGGCGTAAGCCCCGGGCGTGATCTTGATGCCGGTGCCGTCGGCATTCGTCACCGTCCCGCCGGCGCTGCCGCTGA
>CAZJUL010000325.1:0-212 GCA_964549095.1 uncultured Elusimicrobiaceae bacterium | reverse complement strand
AATGGTGAAAGTCCCTCCGGCGGTGATCACGGAACCGGTATTGCCGGCCGCGTCGGCGGCCGACAGGGCGAACACGGCGGTGCCGGTCGACATCGTGGTCTCGATATAGCTCTGCGCTGTCCAGTTCTTGTCCGAGCCGGAGAGGCTGAGGGGTATCGGTGTCTGCCCGTGGGGCGTGACGGTCAGTGACGGCGTGCCGTCTATCGCGCTGG
>CAZJUL010000324.1:0-3544 GCA_964549095.1 uncultured Elusimicrobiaceae bacterium | reverse complement strand
GAGAAAACCGGCTCCAGCTCGGAGGCGATATCCGGCTGCTTGAAACCGTTTTCCTGACGCTGATAGCGCTGGCGGTCTGGTTCCAGAGCAAGGATATCGCCTCCGAGCTGGAGCCGGTTTTCTCAAAGGTGCCGGCGCTGCGGCCGTTCTGGGACAACATAAGGATGTTCGTGGCGCTGTTCTTCCTGTACCGCGCCTATATAGATTTCCTGCCCATAGTGCTGAAAACCGGCAGCACGCCTTTCTCCTGGGGCTTCTTCCTGCTGATGGCCTTCCCTGTGGCGCGCGTGGCCTGGCACGGGTATCACAACCTGGATACCATCTCCGACACGAACGTCTGGACCGGCCTGCAGAGCTCGGTGCGGCTGTGCGCGAAATGCGGCGCCCTGGACCACGCCGAAGCCGCCTACTGCCGCAGCTGCGGGGCGGCGCTGGCCGCCCCTTCCCAGCCCAGGCCCACGCGCTGCGAATGCGGCGCGGAAGTGCCGCCCACCGACTCTTTCTGCGCCCGGTGCGGGCGCCCGCCGACGGCCGGCGACGCTTCCATACCGCCGCCCCCGCCGCCCAAGCCGGCCGTCCTCACCTGCCCCAGCTGCTCGGCCCCCGTCACGCCGGGGAACCAGTTCTGCGGAAAATGCGGTTCCAAGATCTGAAGCGCAGCAAGTCTTAAGCATTGGGGACACCTTGCCGCAAGGTGTCCCCGATTTAATAAGGACCAATATGAAAAAGAATTCAGCCATTCCCGGCCCGCTGGAACTCAACCTCCTGGCCGACGACATACTTGAGCGCTGCGCACGGGAACGCCTGGGCCTGAAAGCCTCGATGGCGGCCCTGCTGCCGCAGGCAGCCCGCGCGCTGGGCGCGTCCGCGGCCGCCGTTGAAACGCTGGACGAAGAGCTGAAGAGGGAAACCTTCCACTGGCGTTACGAGCCGGGCTTCCGGCTGGAGAAGACGCCGGGCCGGCCGCAAAGATCATTTTCCCGGGGGCTGCACTGGGTCACACGGTCCCTGGACGCCGGGGGCCGCAGGGCGGGGACCATCGCTTTCGGCTACCGGGCAGAACCGGAAACCGGCGGGGATTATTTCGCGCGCCTGAACGCGCTCTGCGAGGCGCTGGACGATACGCTCTGGTCCATACAGACCGCGGCCGTCAAGCAGAAGCTGGCGGAGGCCGTCACGCGCTGCCTTTCGCGCAGCGTGCTGCGCGACGCCATCGACGAGGCCGTGGCCGTGCTGCGGGAGGAGATACCGTTCCGCAGCCTGGGCCTGGTCTACCACAACGAGGACGCGGCCGACAGCAGCCGCCTGCAGTACCGGATCTACCGGGGCGCGCGCTGCGTGCACGATTCCGAGCAGCGGCCGCACAGGGCGCTGAGCCGCGCCATCTCGCGAATGGGCGCCACCCTGCTGTACCCGGACCAGGCCGTAGTGCGCAAGCTGCTGGGCCTGCGCGCGGGCCTCAGCTTCATGTTAAGCGCCCAGTCCGCCGGGGGGGAGAACCTGGGCAAGCTGGTAGTGGAGGCGAAAGGCGGCCTGTCCGCCTTCGGCCGCGACCTGATGCGCATCTTCGTGAATTCCGTCAGCCAGCGGCTGATAGACTACAACCGCGAGCGCCGCCACCTGGCGCAGTTCTTCCCGCCGGAAGTCATCTCCGGGCTGCTCAGCGACCCCGACTACCTGCGCAAGTACCTCTCCCCGCGCGTAAAGCCCATTGCGATACTTTACACCGACATAAACTCTTTCACCAAGCTCTGCGAGAAGGGCCTGCGCAGGCCGGACCTGATAGGCGAATTCGTGGACCAGTGGAGCGAGGGCGCGGTGCGCCTGGCCTGGAAGCACGGCGGCACTTTCGACAAGATGGTCGGCGACTGCGTGATAGCTCATTTCGGGCCGCCTTTCTTCAGCAGGACGCCGGCAGAGTGCGCGCTGGACGCCGTAAAGGCGGCACGCGAGATCCAGGCCTTCACCGCCGGGCTGGAGCGCCTGCCGCGCTACCGCAGGCTGGCGGCCAGGGCCAAAACCAAAGGGCTGGGCGTGGCCACCGGGATAAACCTTTGCTCCGCGGCGGTAGGCCTGTTCGGCCCCAACCGCGATTTCACCGCCTTTTCCTCCGGCATGAACCAGACCGCGAGGCTGCAGTCCCACGCCGGGTTCCGCGAAACGCTGGTGATGGCTTCGGTGAAGACGGCCCTGCAGAAAGCCCGCCTGGCCGGCGGGCTGCGCTTCGCGGGGCCGTACGAAACCGAAGTTAAGAATGTGGCGAAGCCCCTTAAATACTACCGCTTAAAGTCTTAAGCATCGGGGACACACCTCCCGGCGAGGTGTGTCCCCGGCTTTTAAAAGACAAAGGGCCTATGGACCGCTAGGTCCAAAGGCCCTCGCCTGGACCATTAGTTACTGGTATATTATATTGTTCCTGTGTAATTCCCGGGATTGGCCGGGAAGTATCCACCTCCGGACCTTAATCCGGATTCACCATGGGATAGAGGTCCCGAAGTTCCAAGCATTGGGGACACACCTTGCGGCAAGGTATGTCCCCGGCCTCAAAGATCCTTACAGAGGTGGATATTTTGAAAGCACTTACCCGCATTAAGTCAGCACTGAACCTGAACAAATTCTTCCGTGCCCTCATTCTCGCCGGCCTCTTTTTATCCGCCTCGCCTGGTCTTTTCGCATCCGACGCTTTCAATTCCCTTGTAAAGCTGGCGCCCGAAGCCTCAGTTCCCGCGGTCCCGGAGCCCGCCGCTTCCGAACCCGCCCAGGACCCGGCGGCTTCCGCCCGCGGCCTGAAGGCTTATTTCATCAGCGTGGGCCAGGGAGACGCCGAATACATAGAGCTGCCCAACGGGAAGAATGTGCTTATAGACGGCGGCCCCGCCGATCCCAATAAGCCCGATTACCCGCCCGTGGCCCGGTTCCTTGAAGAACACAATGTGACGAAACTCGATTACGTGGTGCTGACACATCCGCACTCGGACCACTACGAGGGCCTCCAGTACGTCTTCAGCAAGATCAAGGTCGGCCATTTCTACGACACGCGCATGGACAATACCGGCGCGGCCGGGGACGACACCCTGCGGGCCCAGGTAAAGAAGCTCGGGGTTGACACCACCTATCCGGACGCCGGCGACACCCTGGACTGGGACCGCGACGTCAGCGTAAAGGTTTTCAACGGCTACCCCCGGCCGGGGCAGAGCGCTGACGGGAACGCGCTGAACGACTCCTCCATAGTCTTCAAGGTCACCTACCAGAAAACCTCCATACTATATACCGGCGACGTACAGGACGACATGGTGCCGCTGCTGGAACTCAAGGCCGGCGGCGAACTGCGCGCGGACGTGCTGAAGGTGAGCCACCACGGCAGCCCTTACGCCACCGGCACGGAACTGCTGAACAAGGTGCTGCCGAAAGTCGCCTATATAGAGGTCGGGGAAAACAATTTCGGGCATCCCTCGTCCGCGGTCCTCTCCCGCCTGAAGGCCATAGGTGCGAAAGTATACAGGACGGACCTGGACGGCACGCAGCTATACACGATAGGGGCGGC
>CAZJUL010000323.1:2399-3548 GCA_964549095.1 uncultured Elusimicrobiaceae bacterium | reverse complement strand
CGCCACTTTCCACGGCACCGTTTCTTCGGCCACCAATGTCCGCGGGGGCGACGCCGGTATGATACCCTACCAGTCCGGGACCGATACCACCGCCATGATCCCCGCCGGCACGGCCAATTACCTGCTGCAGGCCAACGGCGCGGCCTCACCCGACTGGATAGTGTCCACCCGGGTAAATACGCCCGACACGATAGTCAGGCGCGACGCCAGCGGGGATTTCGCGGCGCACAACATTACCGCCGTGACTTTCGGCGGCACCGCCTCCACGGCCACCCATCTTGCAGGGGGGGCCGCCGAATCCGTTCCATACCAGTCCGCCGCCAACACCACCGGCCTGCTGGCGGCCGCGGCCGGGGATAATTACATCTTCCAGGGCAACGGGGCGGCCGCCCCGAGCTGGACGCTGTCCACCGACGGCAGCGTGGCCAACACCATTGTGCGGCGCGATGAGGACGGCGGATTCCTCGCCAATACGATCACGGCCACGGCTTTCGTGGGCACTTTTGTGGGCGGCTCGCGCTATATCTACAATTATGTCGGCTGGCCGGGCTGGGACTATGTCTATGTTTCCGGCGGGGACAACGGTCTGAACAACGGCTACCTGCTGTTCGCCACGGCCAATAACGGGTCGGAGCCCATATACGCCAGGCAATACTCGTGGAACCCGGGCGGGGGCTTCAGCAGCGTAGTCCGGACCGCCACGCTTCTCGGCGGGACCGGGCACACCACCTTCCCGGGAAATGTCTCCAGCCTGAACCTGGTCACCACCGCCACCGATGTACAGGTGGCCTCGCCGCAATATCTGGCCGCTGAATGGGACGGGGATACACGACTGCGCTACATAACGCCGGCCAATGTCAAACCGGGCAACGCCAACACTGTGGCCAACCTGTACGCGGCCGCTTCGGGAGCCGCCCCCGAGGCCAACCAGTATATCAGGACCGACGGCAGCGGCGAAGCTTTTATGGGCTGGATAAACACAGCTATTCCCGCGGACAACGGGACCACCGCCATCTCGCGGGTATACGCCTCGGACGGGAACCGCATCAAGTATTACACCCTGGCCAATTTCACGGACCAGATAAGGACGGCCGCCAACGGGACAGGCAGCTGGGGCATCACCATCACCGGCAACGCCGGCTCGGTGCC
>CAZJUL010000323.1:770-2363 GCA_964549095.1 uncultured Elusimicrobiaceae bacterium | reverse complement strand
TACATGGGCGGCGTAAGCGATTCAGGCGTGGGAGAAGACTGCGCCGTCCCATACACCCCGGCCACCCTAACCGCGCACACAGCTCTAAATGACGCACACTTCGCTGACGGCGGCGCGAACAGCAGGATGGTTTTACGCGACAATCAGGGTGACTTCTCGGCCGGCACCATCACCGCCGACCTGACAGGCGGCGACCTGACCGGCAACGCCGCCACAGCCTCCGCCCTGGCCGCAAACCCCACGGATTGCTCCGGAGTGCAGTTCGCACGCGGCATTAACGCGGCCGGCACCGCGTCCTGCGCCCAGCCGTCCGATGTCACAGGTAACGCCGCGACCGTCTCTAACGGCGTTTATACCACCGGCACCTACGCCAACCCCGCCTGGATAACCTCTTTGGCCGGCTCTAAGATCACCGGCAATATCACCGGCAATGCGGACAATATTACCGGCACCCTGGCCGCCTCCAATGGCGGCACCGGGGTTTCAGGCGGCAGCAGCGGGAAACTCGTATGCTGGAAAACAGCTACCACTTTAGGTTATTGTTCCACACTGCCTACGGGCGGTAATTGCACCTGCCAGTAAAAGCTGTTCGCGCGGGAAGAGCAGATGGATTTTCAGGTGATAGTACGGGAGAGATTATGAAACCTTATGCAAAAGCCGCATTAGCGGCCAACTTGCTATTCCTCTTTATCCTTTCCGCGACGGCCGGCGAAGTGAACCGCGGCGCGGTGCCCGGCACGCTGAATTACCAGGGCCGCCTGGAGCGCGACAACACCCCCGTGACCGGCCCGGTGCGCCTGAACTTCAAGATCTACAACGCGGCCACCGGCGGTACGCTGCGCTGGCCCGTCAGCGGCTGCCCTTCGCCTGAGATCACCGCGCAGGCCTCGCAGGGCATTTTCAGCGCCTCCATAGCCCCGTGCTGGGAAGTTTTCTCCCGCGCGGAAACGCTTTACCTGGAAGTGCAGGTGGAGAGCGACATCCTGTCCCCACGTGAACCGCTGAACAGCGCGGCTTACGCCCTGGTGGCCAAGCGGGTGGAAGACGGCTCCTCTATCTCGGTGACCACGCTGACTGCGGCCTACCAGGTGCTGCTGGCCACCTCTTCGGGCAATGTCGGCATAGGCGACATGTCGTACGTGGACCCTTTGAATCCCGGCCTGACCTATCCCGACAAAAAGCTCACCGTGAACGGGGGCGTGAGGATACTGAGCGACGAGCTTTATTTCCCCGACGGCACGCATATGAACTCCGCTTATGTCGGAGCGGCCGCCAACCTGGCTAACCCGTCCGATGCCGTCATCATCTCGGATTCGGACAATTCCGGCGCTGGCGACATCATAATGCAGACCTACAATACGGAGCGGGCGCGCATAATGGCGGCCAGCGGGAATTTCGGCCTGGGCACGGCCGTCCCTTCGGAACGCCTGGAAGTGAACGGGCACATAGCCAACACGTCCGGCAGCCTGGCCATCTATACGAAGGATTACCTTGTTTCACGGCCCAGGACGGCCGCGGGGGCGGTTTTCCGGCTTATGCCCCGGGACAACGGTTCCACGGCGCCCACCTCCACTTCAGCGCTGGAACTTTACA
>CAZJUL010000323.1:0-760 GCA_964549095.1 uncultured Elusimicrobiaceae bacterium | reverse complement strand
CACCGGCACCCCGGCCAACTATACGCGCGGCGTAATGATAATGACGGTCAACGGCCTGGAATTTTACCCCGAGAAGGGCGGCACCGGCACCGACCTGCCCATACTGTTCAAGACCAACGGCGTAGAGCGGATGAGGATAGTGACAGGCGGCAACGTGAGCGTGGGCGGGCTGGCGAACCCTACGGACAGCTTCCAGTCAGCGGGGGACATCTCGGCCAATACCGGGGTGCGCGGCGGGCGTGTCTCCATAGGAGACTATTCCACCTGGACGAACCTCCTGAACGAACTGCGCTCGGAATCCGGCTACCACCTGCTGTTGCAGCAGACCAACACCTACAACGTCGGCATAGGGACGGACAGCCCGAAGGAAAAGCTGCACGTGCGCGGCAGCGTGAAAGCGGACTACGGCCTTATAGCCGCCACGGCCGCCATTTCGGGAGCCATGACGGTAAGCGGGGACTTCACCGCTAATTCCGGCCTGGGCAGCACTGTGAAGCTGTCCTCCACGGTCATATACGGGACGCTGACTGTGACCGGCGGCATGGGCTCCAACCAGGGCCTGCCCGCCTACCTGACCGCCGACCAGGACTTTACCGGCGTGAACACCTTCTCCGGCAAGCTGGTAGTATCCAGCAACATCGTAGCGGAGAACCGCGTCGGCGTGGGCGTGGCGGATTTCGGCTTCGCCCCTTCGGAATACCTGCAGATAGGCGACGGGCTGGTGGCCAACGACGACGCGCAGGCTTACCTGGTGTCGGGC
>CAZJUL010000322.1:2554-3552 GCA_964549095.1 uncultured Elusimicrobiaceae bacterium | reverse complement strand
CCCGCCCCTCCGGCACCGAGAACGTCTACAAGATCTACGCCGAGAGCTTCAAGGGCAGGCCGCACCTGGACCGTATCTTCAGGGACGCCGAGGCGATGGTGGGCGGCGCCCTGGCCGCGGCCGGCGCCGTTTAAGAAGGCTGCGGACGAATCAATGGAGGCAAAATGCGATCAGTTACATTTCTTTGCGCCGTTCTCTTCCTGGCCGCTAATTCCGCGGCCGAGACCATAAAGCTCCGCACGGGGGAAGAGCTTTCCGGCAAGGTGCTGTCCATAGACGCGAAAACCGTGAAGCTGCAGAAAGCCCCGGCGCTGAAGCGCGCCGACGTCGCGGAGATCCAGTTCTCGGCCGAAGCCGCGAAGCAGGCGGCGCGCGCGCAAACCGCCGAACCGTCGCCGGAACAGAAAGCGGCGGCGGCCGCCGCGTTCGCGCTGGCCGCGGAAACGGCCGCCGGGTATCCCGGCGTGAACGGCATAATCCTGCTGGACCACGGCGAATATTCCCTGAAGCCGGACGGCACCTACACCCACCGGAACCGCCAGGTCCGCCAGATACTGAAGGAGAGGCTCAAGCAGGCCTGGGGCCAGGTGATAGCCTGCGCCGAAGAGGGCCGCGAGCGGGTGAAGATACACAAGGCCGACGTCTACCTGCCGGACGGCCGCATTTACACCCTGGACCCTTCGCTGATAAAGACTTCCAAGCCGCAGTCAGCCGGCGGGGATTTCTTCGTGAGCGGCAGCGTCTGCACGCAGTACGCCATCCCCAACGTGCAGGTGGGCTCGATAGTGGACTACGAAACCGAGACCGAGACCTACAATCCTTTCCGCAAGGACTTTTTCTTCCCCGGCTGGGGCTTTCAGGATTCGGAAGGCCCGGTGCGCGTTTCCGAGGTTTCCATCAGCGTGCCGGCCGGCACCGAGTTCTATTACGCCTCGCGCAATTTCAGCGACCCGAAAGCGGGCGAACCCGCGGTCGCCCAAACCGCGGACGCGGCGGTC
>CAZJUL010000322.1:0-2544 GCA_964549095.1 uncultured Elusimicrobiaceae bacterium | reverse complement strand
GCCGATAGTGGGCGAACCCGCCATGCCCTCCTACGAGGACATCGCGCCGTACGTGCGCGGGGCCGTCTTCAAGGACTGGGACAGGATCTTCGACTGGGCCGGCGCCATGCATAAAGAGCGCACCAAGGCCGCGCCCGAACTGGAGCAGTTCACGCTGGACCTGATAAAGGACGCCGGGACCGAAGAGGAAAAAGCGCGCAAGATCTACCATTACGTCCAGAAGGAGATACGCTACATAGCCGTGAAGGTGGGCGTGGCCTCCGGCTGGGGCGGCTACGACGCCAACCTCACCTGGAAGCGGCGCTACGGCTGCTGCATAGACAAGGCGCTGCTCCTGACCGCGATGTTCAGCGTCGCCGGTATAAAGTCCTCGCCGGTCTTCATAAACACCAACAACATGCAGGAGATAGATTTCCGGATACCGCAGGTCTATTTCGACCACGCCATAACGCTGGCGGAGATCGCCGGCAAAAAGACCTTCCTGGACTCCACGGGCTACGATTACCGCTACCCGCAGATCGCCAGCTTCGACTACGGCGTGAAAACGCTGAACATCTTCGGCAAGACCATCGAGGAAGTGCCCGTGCCCGAGCCCAGGGAGAACGGCAGCTTCTACGACTACAGGCTGGCCGTCTCTTCCGCCGGCGCCGTGGCCGTTTCCGAAACCCTGCGCTACAGCGGTTCGCGCGAGGGCGGGCTGCGCGGCTACTACCGCTCCATCAAGAAAGAGGAGCAGAAGCGCGCCTTCCAGAGCTTCGCCAAAGCCGTGGCGCCCTCCGCCGAGCTGGTCAGCTACGAAGTGAACAACGCCGAGAACATAGAGGAGCCGTTCACGCTGGGCGTGAACTACTCCATCCCGGATTACCCGCAGAAGGCGGGCAATATCCGCATCTTCAAGCTGCCGGACTTCGAGATAGAGGCGGGCCGCATAGGCGAGGTCTCGCAGGACAGGCGCGTCTACCCCATAGAATACGACGCCTCGATGGGCCGCTATCACAGCTACGAGATAGCGCTGCCGGCCAATTACGAAGTGGCTTCGCTCCCGGAAAAGATCAGCCTTTCCAGCCCGTACGCTTCCTATAAGGCCGGCTGCAGGGAAGAGGGCGCCGGCAAGGTGCTCTGCGAGGCCGCCTGGGAAAGGCCGGCCCGCATAATACCGGCCGCTGATTACGCCGCCTACAAGGAATTCCTGGAAAAAGCCGCGAGCTACTCCAAAAAGCAGCTCTTCTTCAAGGACACCGCGGCGGGGAAATAATGCAAGAGCCGTCTATGCCGGGGACTGTCCCCTTTACCGGCGAGCGAAGCGAGCGGTAGAAGGGGACTGTCCCCTGACTATAAGCACCTGATCGACTTTAGCCACGGAGAATAAAATGAAACTGACCAGTCTTTTTTTATTGTGCGCGTTTTCGGCCTCGAGCGCCTGGGCGGACCTGCTGCACCTGAACAAGGGCGACGAGCTGAACGGGACCATACTGAAGCTCGACGACAAGAGCGTGGTGATGAGCGTGGCCGGCGCCGAGAAGACCTTCAGCCGCGCCGACATCCTGAAGCTCCAGTTCGTGAAGGAATATACCGGCGGCGTAGCCCCGCTGAAGGATCCGCAGGCGGCGCAGCTGCTGGCGGCCCCGCCCAAGCCCGCCGAGTACCCTAACGACGGTTACATTACCTGGCTTAAGGACACGGCCATCGACATCAGGCCGGATAAAAGCTGGACCGTCTCCCGGCGCACGCTGCGCTACGTGCTGCGGGAAAGGGGCAAAAGCCCCTCCGCCTATCTGTCCTACACTTACCTGCCGGACATCCAGAAAGCGGAGATAGACTACGCCTATTCCGTCACGGATTCTTCGGCGACCTACCTCACCGACATCTCGGTGATGGAAGGGTCGCCCTATCTCGGCTACCCGGCCTACGACCGCGCGAAGCTGGCCAAGTTCGCCATTCCCAACGTGCAGATAGGCTCCGTGCTGGACGCCCGTACACGCTTCACTACGGTACACCGCTCCACTTTCCCGTTCTTCGAGGCCGTGACCTTCCGCTCTTTCGAGCCGGCCAAACTGGCCCGGCTCACCGTCACCGTCCCGAAAGGCCTCACCCTCGCCTTCAAAGAGTTCAATATGCCGAAGGAGCGGGTGTTCGAGGTGGAAGACCGGGGGGACGGCAAGGTCTATACCTGGCTTATGCACGATGTCCCGTCCTATAAAGACGAACCCAATTCCCCGCCGTTCATGCGCTACGCGCCCCACGTGGCGCTTTCCCTGGCCGGGACCTGGGACGAACTGCGCGCGGCCTTCGAGCCCCTGGTGCGCGCCAGGCTGAACCTCACCCCGGCTATTTCAGCAAAGGCCGCCGAGCTCACGGCGGGCAAGGCCTCGGACGCGGAAAAAGCGGAGGCGCTCTACAACTGGGTCGCGGCCGAAATAAAATACCAGCCCGTGGAAATGGACGACTATTCCTACCTGCCCAAGGACAGCGGCGCCATTTTCGACGCCAGGACCGGCAACTCGCTGGACAAGCCCTTCCTCCTTTACGCCCTGCTGAGCGCGC
>CAZJUL010000321.1:0-3554 GCA_964549095.1 uncultured Elusimicrobiaceae bacterium | reverse complement strand
CTTTCAGGACCGCGGCTAATTCGGCCGGCAGCTGCTCGGCCAGCGGATCGTATGCCGTGACTTCCGCGCCGCGGGAGGCCAGCCACTTGCACAATTCCACGGCAAGCGAACGGCGCAGCGTGCTTGTGCCCGGCTTGTAGGTCAGGCCCAGCACGGCTATTTTGCGACCCTTCAATTCGCCCAGAACCTCGCCCAATTTACCTTTGATCCAGTCTTTATGGATATTGTTGCTTTCCCGCACGGCTTTAAGGAGCAGGGTGTTCTTGGAAAGGCGGTCGCCCGCGCCGACGAGGAAATTGATGTCGCGCGCCAGGGTGCCGCCGGCGAAAGCGGTGCCGGGACCCACATAAGCCTTGGGGCCGATGCGCGCTTCCGTTTTCAGGCCGCGGGCCACTTCCGCGGCGTCGGCGCCTACGGCTTCACAGATCCCGGCCAGTTCGTTGGCGAAGACCACCGACATTGCCAGGAATGAATTTATGGCGTGCTTGGTCATTTCGGCCGATTCGGTGCGCATCCACTCCAGCCGGGCCGAAATTTTAGAGAAGAGGGGTTCGAATTCGGCAATATGCGCGTCGGAGCGCACGCCGATAACGATGCGGTCCGGGTTGGAAAATACGGCCAGCGCGCCGCCAAGCCGCAGGTTCTCCGGTGAGACGGCGAAAAGCAGTTCTTTGCCGGGGTATGCTTTTGCGGCAGCCTGTTCAAGGGAGCGTACAAAACCGACTGGGGCCTGCGAGGACACCACCACTTTCCCGCCGGCGCGCAGGTGTTCCAGCGCCGCCAGAGTTTTGCGCTCCACATAGCCGATATCCGCCCTGTCCGCGTCGTCCACCGGGGTGTCGAAAGCTATCCAGAGCGCGTCTGCTCCGGCCAGGGCTTTTGCCGCGTCCGTCGAGAACGAGAGCGTACCGGCATCCAGGCCTTTGGCTATAAGCTGGTCCAGCCCGGGCTCGAACAGGGGAGCTTTGCCCGCGGCCAGCTTTTGTATCGTCTCCGCGTCGTCATCCAGGCCGCGGACTTCGAAACCCAGGTCCGCCAGGCAGGCGGCGGTGACGCAGCCGAGGTGCCAGAGGCCGTAAACGCATATTTTCATCGTCTGTGCTCCAGCACCCACCGGTTTTCCCGCAGCCAGGAAAGCGTGCGGAGAATGGCCTGCTCTATGGTGAGCGCTGGTTTCCAGCCCAGCGCGCGGACCTTTTTGGCGTCCAGGAAAATGAACGGGCTGTCGCCTATCCAGCCGCGCTCGCCGCCGGTGTATTTCAGGGCGGGCTTCAGGTCCAGGGCCTTGGTTATCCAGCCGATGGAATCGGCTACGCGGCAGTATTCGTCGGTGCCGAGGTTGTAGATATTGACCTTGGCGCCGGCTTTAGCTATCACGGCGCGCATGGCGCTGATGCAGTCCTGTATGTACAGGTAGGATTTGCGCTGCTTCCCGTCGCCGAGTACTTCCAGCTCCGCGGGGTTTTTAAGCAGCTTGGCGTAAAAGTCGAACACGTGGCCGTGGGTGTAGCGCTCGCCCAGTATGGACACGAAGCGGAAGATATAGCCCTGGAAGCCGAACCCTTCGCAGTACGCCTGTATAAGCCCTTCGCCCGCGAGCTTTGAGGCGCCGTAAAGGGAGGTCTGCACCGGGAATTTGTAATCTTCCGGGGTGGGGAACACATCGGGTTCGCCGTAGATAGAGCCCGTGGAGGAAAAAGCTATGCGCCGCGCGCCGGCCGCGCGCATGGCCTCGAGCACGTTGAAAGTGGCGATGGTATTCTGTTCCAGGTCTTTCCGGGGATGTTCGGTGCCGAAGCGCACATCCGCGTTGGCCGCCAGGTGGAAAACGAATTCACAGCCCTTCATCGCCCGGGTCATCCCCTCAAGGTCGAGGGTGTCGCCCTTTACGAACTTGAAGCCCGCGCAAGCACGGGCTTTTTCCAGGAAGCGTTCGGAGCCGGTGGACAGGTTGTCGTAAACCACAACTTCATTCCCGTCTTCCAGCAGCCGGTCAGCCAGGCTGCTGCCTATAAAACCCGCTCCGCCAGTGATGAAATAGCGCATGTAAAAACGGCCTCCGCGATAAACGCTTGGAACGCGCTTCTTAATAATGATAATTATACAATAAACGATTTCCGCCTGTGCCGGGTCTTCATTGTCGGCACGGGCGATGGCCGGCGGAGGCCGGTGCGTCGGGGAGCTGTTCGGGGATCAGGTTGCCGAGGATTATTTATTCGCCAGCACTATGTCGGCGCGCTGGATGGCGTAGGGGACTTCGGCGCCGTCTATCGAGACCAGGTTTTCCCCCGCCATCAGGCCGGACCTGAGGCGGTCCCGGAGGAGGCCGGCCTGGACCAGGGCCAGGTCTTTGGTCTGGGCAAAGACGTTGATCTTTACCGGCAGGCCGTAATACTTCCTTTTGATGAGGTCCACCGTGGCGGCAAGGAGGCTCTCGCCCTGCGGCTTTTCGATGGCTTTCAGGGATTTGTCGGGTCCGAACAGCGAGACGGAATCCAGGCTGATGATGAGGTTGTCGTTCTTCTGGTAGACTATGGCGGTGAATTTGATCAGCTCGCCGGTCACGGTCCGGGACGCGCCGCTGCCGTCGGTGAACGCGTAGACCGGCGCGTAGCTGCGGCCGGCCCGCATCCATTCCCTGTTTTCGTTCTCGCCGGTCCAGTTGATGGTTTCCGGCGGCAGGCCGGCGCCGGAATATTTATGGAAAAGCCGGCCGTCCTCGTCGGTGATGGAGAGCGTCCATTGCGCGGCCTTGCTCTCTTTATCGGTGCGGTCCACGAAGACTTCCTGGTAATTCTTCAGCGGGTAGAAGGTGATGACGGTCTTGTCGCTGAAACCGGCGCGCCAGGGCTGTATGACCTTGTCGGAGAAAAGCTTGTCGGGATTGCTGCGGGAGAGGCTTAAGAAGTCGCCGGACTCAAAAAGGAAAAGTTCCCTGTCCGGTCCCAGCGACCGCCTGAGGCTGTCCAGGCTGTCGGCTTTAATGTTCAGTTTCGGCCTGGCGGTCTTCATCCTTTCCCCGCTTTCGCCCTTGATGACCACCTCTTCGGGGACCTCGTTATAGGCGGCGGTAGAAGGCAGTACCCCGTCCTGCGCGGCCACCGGGCAGGAAAGAGCGGAAAGCAGGAGAAGTGAAAAGAGAGGGAGACTGAACCGGGAAAGACTGGATACCGGCTTGCGCCGGTATGACGGAAACTTTGAAATATTTATCATAGTTTATTCCACCACGAATCTGAAAGTTATTATCCCCCACTGGCGGGACGCGGCGCCGGCCAATGGTTCGAAGCGCCATTTTTTTATGGCCTCCAGCGCCAGGCGGTCTATCTCCCCGTAGCCGGAGCTGCGCTCCACGGAAGGATTGTCCAGCACCGCGCCGCTGTTGTCCACATAGAACTTTATCGCCGAGGCGGCTTCAAGTATGCCGCGGCTCCTGGCCCAGGCCGGGAACGGCGGCAGGTAATACGCCGTGACTTTTCTCTTTGAAAGCGGGCCTTCTATCTCCACCTTTTTGACCGGCTCGGCGGTTTTAGCCGTTTCGGCGGCGGGCTTTGCGA
>CAZJUL010000320.1:3336-3559 GCA_964549095.1 uncultured Elusimicrobiaceae bacterium | reverse complement strand
TGTAAACCGAGGGGGAAAAAGCGTGCGCGGGGTCGGAGGTATAATCCACGCGGTAGGCGCCGTTGAGCACGTCCCCCAGGAAGCCGTCCGCGCCGGGCGAGGTCCAGGCCAGTTCCAGGGAGCCGGCGGACCGGGAAACGGCGGTGATCGAGACCACGCTGCCGGGCTGGGAGGCCAGCTTTATGTAGCCGGGGGCCAGCTTTATGGAACCGCCGGAGGCCGC
>CAZJUL010000320.1:232-3326 GCA_964549095.1 uncultured Elusimicrobiaceae bacterium | reverse complement strand
GGGCTCGCCGATGGCGGAGTTCAGGCGGACGGCCAGGGAGCCGGCCAGGCGCCCGCCGGAATCCGCCGAGCTGCGCGCTATCATCACTTCCCCGCCTATAAGTTTATTACCTGCCAGCGCGGCCTGGGCCAAAAAAAAGACGCAGCCGGCCAGGGCCAGGAGGGAGGGGAGTAATTTGGCGCGCTTAGTCATAAGATCGGCCGGCGTTTCCGGTTTTTTTTCGGCGCTAACCCAGTATTCGTTTTATGCGGAGTATAAGTTCTTTGCGGTCAAAAGGTTTCAGTATGTAATCGTCGGCCCCTGCTTCGAGGCCGTCGGTGCGGCAGCCGGCGTCTACGGCTTCCCCGGTGAGCAGCAGGATGGGTATGTGCCGGACCTTCTGTTCCGCCTTTATCCTGCGGCAAAGGTCTACACCGCTGCCGTCAGGGAGGTTCACGTCGAGCAGGATGAGATCGGGCTTATTCTGCAGGCAGGCCGTGTACCCGTCTTTCACCGTTGTAGCGAAAGACAGGGTGTAGCCTTCCATCGTCAGGATCTGGTTCAGCATGCCGCGGACTATGGGGTCGTCGTCGGTTACCAGTATCGTATACATTGTGTCTATCCTCCGTTATATTGCCTACTATATTATGGGGGTTTTGTTTGATTAAAACTTGACCGAAATGTAATAGATTTGTAACATTGTTTTGACTAAAATTTGCGACAGCCGGGGAAAAGCTATTTATGCCCTATTCACTGCTTTTTATAAGTTCCGATAAAACCACCGCCGAACTTGTAGTCCCAAAGCTAAGGGAGGAGTTCAGGATAGACCTCTGCGGGTCGGCCCAGGAGGCCCTGGCGCAGATGCGCTCCAGGCTTTATGACCTGACGCTGCTGGAATCGGAGCTGCCGGATATGCCCGGCCTTACGCTCTTCAGGATAATGAGGGATACCGAATTCGGGAAAAAGGCGCCGGTGGTCTTCATCTCGCCGCGGAAAACGGAAGCGTCCGTGGCCGAGGCCTTCGGGCTGGGGGCAGACGATTACCTGGTCTCGCCCTGCGACCCGCGGGAACTGGCGGCCCGCGTCCGCGCGGTGATACGGCGCAAGCACGAGATCGTGGGCGAGCCGGGGGGGGCGCTGGCCATTTCCGGGATACAGATAGACCCCAGCCAGCGCCGCTGCACCGTGAACGGCCGGCGCGTCTCCCTGCCGCCGCTGGAGTTCGAGCTCCTGAAGGTCCTGATGTACAAGGCCGGCAGGGTGCTGACGCGCGCCTACCTGCTGAACAACGTCTGGGAAATGAGCGGGGACATAGACACGCGGGCCGTGGACGCGGCGGTGAGCCGCCTGCGCAGGGCGATCGGGGCGCGCGCGGGGAAGCGGATAGAGACCGTTTCCAAAATGGGGTACTGCTTCAGGGACCCCGAAGAATTTTTGATATAATGGTAAACTATTTGTAACAACTTTAAGCGAAAATATTGCGATGGAAGACGCAGATAAAATGACTCGCGTAGACCTTAACAACCTGGACGGGGTGGAGGACCTGGCCTCCCTCCGCGCGGCGCTGCGCTCGGCTTTGGAGCAGGCCCGCTCTGATTCCGCCCGGCTGAGGGAATGGGAGACCAAGGCCGAAGAGCTGGAAGGCTCCCGGAAAGGTTTTGTCTCGCTCATGTCGCAGCTTTCCGAATCCCGCCGGCTGGTGGCCGAGGCCCGGGAAGAAATGCTGCGCATGAAGCACGAGAAGGAGCTGGCCGAGAACAGGGCCCGTCTTTTCGAGATGGAGAAGGAGGCCTGCGCCGCCCGCCTGAAAGACTGGGAAAGCAAGGCCGCGGACCTGGAGGAAGAGCGCAGGAAGAACCTGCTGATAGTGGCCCAGATACCGGGGGGGGCGGACGCCAGGGAGGCGCTGCTCCGGATGGCGGAGGCGAAGAGCGACGCCGAGAACAAGGCGCGCTTCCTGGAACTGGAAAAAGAGGCCTGCGCCTCCAGGCTCCGGGAATGGGAAGGCAAGGCCGCCGATTTTGAAAGCCTGCAGAGGAACCTCGAGGAAAGGGAAAGCCTGAGCCGGGCCGCGAAAAAGTCGCTCGGCGAGAAGGAAGCCGCGCTGGAGAAGCACGCGCTGGAGCTGGAGGCGGAATACGCCCGCAAGCGGAAAGAGCTGGACGAGTTCAAAGAGCGGCTGAAGGCGGAGATAAACGAACTGAAACCCCGCGAGGGCAGGGACGGCAGGTAAAAGGACGCGACGCTATGACAAAAAAAGATTACGACATCAACCTCGACGCGGTGTGCGAAAAACTGGAGACCGTCACCCGGAAAGTCTGGGACGAAGACCGGGTGAGCGCCGTGGCCCTGCAGGCCGTGTCCAACGAGATCATAGCCGGCCTCAGGCGCGCTGAAGAGATAGTCTCTTCCCTGCACCAGGAGCTGCAGAACAGGGAATCCGTGCTGAACCGCGAGTGGGAGGCGAAAGCCTCCGCCCTGGAAGAAAAGACCGACGCCGCCCTGGCCAAGGCCCTGGCCCTGGAGGACGAGCTGTTCAAGGCCAAGGCGAAAATAGCCTCGCTGATGCGGGACCTGGAGGCGAAGGAAGAGGAGAACGGGCTGTTCCAGGAAAAATGCCTCAAGGCGGAGGCCCAGAAAACCGCCGAGCGGGCCGCCCACATGGAAAAATTCATCGAAGAGCAGGGCGAGAAGGAGAAGGAGCGGGAGGAGTTCTGGAAGCAGCGCCACCAGGCGCTTGAAAGCGATTTTAAAAGGCGCGAGCAGGAGTTCGAAAAGAGGCAGCGCGACCTGCTGGAGGAAATGCAGCGCTCGGCCGAGGATACCAGGAAGCTGCAGCTCCAGAAGGAAATGGAGCTGATGGACGCGCAGAAACAGCTGCAGGCCGAATTCCAGGTCCGCGAAAAAGCCCAGCGGGAAAAGGAGCGGGAATACGCGCGGAAATACGAGGAGCTTGAAAAGCTCAAGCAGAACATGCGCGCCGAGATAGCGGAGCTCACGCGCCAGCACCAGAAAGGCGGCACGGAGAACAAATAACAAATGACCCGCGATCCGCAGCCGGAAGACTCAAGCGGCCCCCGGATAAGGAAGCTCCTGGAGGATTACCCGGAAAAGA
>CAZJUL010000320.1:0-222 GCA_964549095.1 uncultured Elusimicrobiaceae bacterium | reverse complement strand
CTCCGCCATCAAGGCCCCGCCCGCCGCCGGTACCCGGAGCGGCGGGGAACAAGACCCTCTCGCCGCCATTTCCGCAAAGCTCGAATCACTGGACCTCAGCCTGAACCGCGACCTGAAGCGGGGCGGCGACGCTTTCCTCAAGCTGGAGAAGAAGATAGAATCCGAGCTGGCCGGCGTGCCGGGCTACCGGCCTCCTCCGCGGCCCGTAACGCCCGCCGGGGC
>CAZJUL010000319.1:0-3570 GCA_964549095.1 uncultured Elusimicrobiaceae bacterium | reverse complement strand
TGGTTGCGGGGGTTGGATTTGAACCAACGACCTCAAGGTTATGGGCCTTGCGAGCTACCAGGCTGCTCTACCCCGCAGGAATAGCATACTATATAAAAACACAAGTTTCAATAGTCTCCGACGGGAACCCGATAGTTTTTGAAGCCCGGTACCCTGTGGAAGCCGAAAAAACAGTGATCGGCTAGATTATGGTGATCGGATTGAGGTAAAAACCGATCCACGCGGCGCGCGTTCAGAAATAGAAACGCAGCCACAGGTCCAGCTTGGCCGAGGCTTGGCGGCCGCCGAATTCGGTATCCCGGCCTCCGCCGGAGAAGACCGGCCAGGCTACGAATTCGAAATTTGTAACCGGCTTATAACTCAGCGGCAGGCCGGCCAGCCAGCTGCCGTCGGCGGCGTTTATCATCGCATAGGCCGAAGGCGTGAAGTAGACCCAGTTAAACGGCTCGGGCAGGGAAAGCTTGAGGTAGATATAGTCCCGCATCAGGTTGGAACCGCCGAAATTGCCCCTTGCCTGGGCGAGCGCCGAAGCCGCGGTGACAGAACTGCCGGAAACCGCCGCGGCGTCCAGGAAGGCCGCGTAGTCCCGGTACTCCCCCCGCCGCAAACCGGCCCCGCTGCGGTAATATTCCGCGATGGCCGTCAGGTTCCAGGTATTGAGCCAGCGCAGGCCAAGAAGCCAATCCTCGCCGTCCCTTTTGGAAACGGAGACCGCCCCCGGCGCCGCGGTACAGCGCGGTTTATTGTTGAAGCGGCTGAATTCACCGTGCACCTCAAGGCTGGGGCCCAAATTGCGCGCCACGGCCGCGCCAGCCCGCTCCGGGTTGACGCGGCTGGAATAAGCCATAAAGTCAATGTCCGTATCCCAGGCCAGCAGCGATAATTTTGCCGCCAGGTCGGTGTCGCGCGCCTCGGAATTCTGCGCGTTGAGCGTTTCCACCGACGGCACGGCGATAAGGTTAAAGGCGGCGTTATTGAGCGCCCCGCCGGAAAAACTCCTGATGTACTCGTAGCCGAAGGACATCAGCCCGGCCTGCGCCAGCTCCGGGTTCTCGGGGTCCTTCACCGGGTTCACATAGCCGGCGGGGTTGAAGGCATAGCCCTTGCCCCAGCTGTACATGCGCTTGCCGGCCGTTAGAGTGGCGCGCTCGCCCAGGGCCAGCGTGCCGTAAAGCTCGTGCAGCGACAGGTCGCTGTCCGCCTCGCTGTAATACTGGGCGTAAGTGCGGGCGTGGAAAGCCGCGGCCCCGCCGCTGTAATCGCCGTTCAGGTAGAGGTCCAGCCGGTATTGGGACAGGGTGTCCGCAGGGGCCCGGCCGTAATATTGCAGCGCGTACAGGGGAGAAGTCCGCCGGGTATCCACAAGGGAATAGCGCGCGTCCAGGTTCCCCCCCAGCTCCAGCTTGGGCGCCGCGCTCTCACCGGAGGAACCGGGAATGGAGAAGTCATATTCACCGGCGGAAACCGGCGCAACGAGAGCTAAAAGAATCGCGGCGAGCAGTTTCACTTGCGGAGATTCTCCAGCTTGGACATATAGCCCGTGGTAAACACCTCGTCCTTGAACTCGCGGGCCTTCACCCGCGAATAGATCATCACCGACTTGTAGCCCTTGTGGAGAGGGCTGTGCGTCTCCATGACCGAAGGGCGGGTGAAGCCGCCGCCAAAATCCTTTGGCTCCTTGAATTCAAGCGTCTTTATCAGCATGCCGCTGGCCGAATAGCATTCTATCTTCTCCAGCGTCTCGTCCGCCTTGGCCCACATCTTAAGGCTGTCATAAGCCACGGCCCTGGTTTTGGCTTTTAGCTCCAGCAAATAACCGCCCACGGTTTTTGAAGCCGCCTTAACCGAGTATTCTGCCGCGTAATCCACCTGCATGATATCGGCGTTGTTAAAAACGCCGCCGGTGACCGACTGCAGGCTGGTAATGCGCATGGGGCGGCCCACATTGGGGATGTAAAGCCACATGTTGTCGCCCAGACGCAGGGTGCTGCGGCCCTTCTCGCTGGCGGGTGCGAGATAGAGCATGGCCATGGAGTCCCGGCCCTTCTTGACCGAGTAGAAGATGAACTCCTTCTTCTTGCCGTCGGGCTCGATGTTGACCAGCTTGCGGTAAGACTCGTAACTGGGCGGCATAAGGCTGGCGTCTATGCGCTTGAGTAGCGCTTCCCCGTCGAAGGCCGCGGCCGGCAGGGAAGCGGCCAGCAGGACCAGGGCCAGGACGGGTTTCAAGATTTTCATCGTGTTCTCCTTATACATGCCGCAGGGCTTCCACCGGCTCCATCCGCGAGGCCTTGAGCGCCGGCTGCAGGCTGGCCAGCGCGGAGACCAGCACCACCACGCCCAGCGCCAGGGCTATCTCACCCAGCGGCACCGACGGCGACAGCACCAGGTCCATATTGCCGAAGGTGAAATGCAACTTGAGCGCCTTGAGCAGCAGCAGTATGCCCGCGCCGGCCGCGCCGCCTATGATACCGCTGAACAAGCCGAGCGAAAGCCCTTCTGTCAGGAAAAGCGCCAGTATTTTGCCCGGCGGAGTGCCTATGGAAGCCATGGTGCCAATCTCGCCTATGCGCTCATAGACCGACATCATCATAACATTGAGCACGCTGACCAGCACTATGAAGACCAGCACCAGCCGCACCACCATAATGAGCAGCGCTACCATTTTGGCTATGCTGGAGAAAGGCGAGAGCTCTTCCCAGGTATGTACCTCAAGGCCCGCCTTGGAGCCGGGGCCCGGCCGCGCTCCGGGGGCGGCCTCGGCGCCCTTTTTGGGGCCCGCGCCGGCCAGCGCGGCCAGCTCTTTCTTTATAGAGGCGGCCGCCGGGTCCAGACGCTTAAAATCTTTCAGCTTCACCGCCACCTCGGTCACCTCTTGCCCTTCTATGCGCAGCAGCGTCCTGGCGTCGTCGAGGTGTATGTAGCCGTCCTTGCCCTGCGGTCCCATAATATTCTCGGAGATTCCCGAGAGACGGAAGCTGAGGCCGTTGACCGAACCGTCCTTGTTGTTGGCCACCAGCACCACTTCGTCGCCCATTTTGAAGCCCAGGCCCGCGGCTATGTTCTGCGGCAGCACTATGGCGCCGGGCTTGACGAAAGCGGCGGGTGCAGCCTCGCCTTCCTTTATGCGGCCCGGCAGGTCCGGGCAGACGGCGCTTTCGCGTTCCGGATTTACCGCGGTGAGGCGCATATTGGTGGTGCTCGCGAAGTTGCTGATCATAGCTCCGAAACGTATGCGTTCGGAGTAGGACAGCACCTCAGGGTGGGCGTCCAGCACTTTGCGCACCGCTTCCAGGACTTTGCCGTCAATGGACAGGTCAAGCGGAAGATTGTCCATGGAGCCGATATAGCCCATCCGGTGTATCTGCAGGTGGCCCAAGTTGGAATTGGTGATTATCCCTATCACCTCGCCGCGAAAGGAATTCCCCACGCCGCCAAAGACTATCACCAGCGTCACTCCCAGCGCGATGAGGGAGGCGGTGAGCAGGGTGCGGCGGGTATAGCGCAGCAGGGTGCGGAATGCTATCTTGATTATGTTGTTCATTATTTTACCCCCGCGGACAGGAGGCC
>CAZJUL010000318.1:0-3575 GCA_964549095.1 uncultured Elusimicrobiaceae bacterium | reverse complement strand
AATTTTAGCAATTATTTATTATAAAGCAACAACCCCGCGAATCGCGGCGCGATTTTCGGGAGGGCCGGGGGATGAAAGACCAGGGCTTAAAAACGCGGAAAAGGCGGGATAGAACGGGCGGACAAACCTACATGCTTATGCCGGCTTTGGGGTAGAACATTATCAGGGTGCGGTTCATTTCGGAGGTTTCGCCCACGTGCAGGACGCGCACGTTAAGGTTCTGGCCGCGGAAAACGGTTTCCCCTTCCACGCTCTGGTCCGGGACCTCGAAGGCCTGCCCCACCAGGCGGAGCAGGTTCTGCTGCTGGCTGTCCACCACGTCCAGCAGGTGGATGTTCTTGGCGTCCGCGCCGCCGGACAGCTCGAAATTGGCGTAAAGTATATTATTGTTCTCGTCCACGACTATCACGAACTGGCTGCCCGGCACTATGGTGCCCAGCAGGGAGCGCCACCACTTCTGTTCGGCGTCCTTGTATTTCTTGTCGCGGTTGGCTATGCCCTCTATCTCCACCTTGACCTTGCCCAGCAGCCTGGTGATGGCCCCGGCCAGGTCGCCCAGCTCGTCCTTCTTGGGCGGGAAGCGCAGGTCGAAATTTTTCAGCGAGATGGTCTCAATGCTGTCGCGCAGCGTCTCCATCGGCGAGATCACGTAGTGGTGGAAGAAGAAGTACAGCGGCAGGCCCAGCAGGAACAGCACGCCGATGGCGCCGAAGACGTACTTGCGCATGGCCGAGCCGATAAGCACGTCGGCGCCGGCCTTGGAGACCAGCAGGTCTATGATGCCGATGATCTCGCCCCTGACGGAGAAGGGGATGGCTATCTCGTAGAACGGCTCCTTGGGGACCTGGCGCACCTTGGGCAGCTTGGACAGGTAGGCCTGGCTTATCGCGTCCGTGGGGGGCGGCACGTCCTTCTGGAATTCGTCGAACGGCTTGCCGATGAACCGGGATTCCTTGTGCCAGCGCACCAGGCCCTGCCGGCTCAGGTACAGGATGGAGCTGATGCGCTCGTCCTTCGCCAGGTTGGTCATGATGTCGTATTCCTCGAACGAGATGACCTTGGCGTTCTTGAGCAGCCCGCCGCGCATGGTGGGGGCGTAGACCTTCACGGTATCTATGACCTCGGATTTCAGCTTCTCGTCGAAGGTCCACTTGAAAAGGTTGTAATAAAAAACGCCGCCGAGGAACATGACATAGATGCCTATGCCCACGAACCACAGCAGCCATTTCATCGTCAGACGCATATATACACCTTGCCGAACAAAAAAGACAGGATCCGGTAGACAGTGGACAGAAGGCAGAATGGCCTGCCGCCGCCCGCTGTCCGCGCGCCGCCGCGCCAAAACGCCTGTAATAGTTTACAAAAGGGATGTTAAGTGAGTATTAACTAAATGTTAACTTTCGCGGCTTGCCGGACGCCGGCTCCAGCCTGCGGCTTGGGCGTTCCGGACCCGGTACCCTGTCCTCTTCCTACTGCCCGCCGGCCAGTATCTGCTCTATGCGCTTCAGGCCGGCGTCGGCGTCCGTGTTGCCGGGATCCAGCTGCCTGACGATAGTCCACTCGTCGCGCGCCTTTTCGTAATTGGAGTTCTGGAAATACTTCAGGCCCTCGATGTAATGCGACTGGGCGGCCAGGCGGTTCTCTTCGGAGACCACGTTGGTCTTCCCGCCTATGGGCCCTTCCCCGAGGCCGGTGCCGGTCTGCTTGGCCTTCTTGGCCAGTTCGGCCGCCTCGGCCTCTTCCTTCTGCCTGCGCTCTTCCTCTTCCTTGGCCTTCCTGGCGGACTCCTCGCTGCGCCTCTTGCGCTCGTCCGACTCGACCCGCATCTGCTCTTTGGCCCTGGAGATGAGCTTGTCCAGGTAGGCCAGGTTGGCGGTGTAAGGCTTGGCGCCGTTCCATTCGGCTATGGCCTCGGTATACCTTCTCTCGCCGTAAGACCGCTTGCCGCGCTCTATGTATTTCTGCTCTATCTCGGCCTTGACCTCGGAGAGCAGCTTGTTGGCCTTGGAGTCGCCGGGCTGGATCTCCAGCACGCCCCTCAGGCCCAGGTAGGCGTCGTTCAGCCGGCCCTGCGCGTAGGATTCCAGGGCGGCCTTCAGCTTTTCGTTGGCCGTCTCCTGCCGCAGCTCGTCCTCGACCTTGGTGATGTACTCGAGGATCCCCGTGTCTTTGGGCCTTATCAGCAGCGCGTTGTAAAAATTGTCCAGGGCGCCCTTCAGGTCGCGCTTCGCGTAGCTTTCCTCGCCCTTATGGAAATAATAATCCTTCAGGTCCTCCTTCATCTTGGCCAGCCAGTACTTGGCCTTGATGTTGTTGGGCGAAAGCTTGACCACTTCCTCCATCTTCTTGTGCGCGTCCAGCACGCGGCCGTCGTTGTAGAGCGACAGCGCGCTCTTGAACCTGTCCTCCAGCATCACCTTCTCCGACATCGAGGGGCGGAGCGCGCCCTTCAGCTGGTCGGACGCCTCCAGCAGCATCCCCGCGTCCTCGTTAGAGGGGTCTATGGAAAGGATCTTCAGGGCCAGGCCGCGCGCCTCCTCGTAATTGCCCTGGCGGTAATAGTCGAAGGCGTTCTCGTAGACGTTCGAGAGCATCTTGGCCTGGATCTTCTCCTTTTCCAGCCTGATGGTCTCTATGAATTTCTTCTTCTCCTCCAGCTCGCTCAGCGAGCCCAGCCCGATCTTGTGCATATCCAGGAAGAGGGATTCCTCGCTCCTGACCTTGGGCTTGGGCCGGTTCTCCGCCCCGAGGGAGGCGGCCGGCAGGGCCAGCGTAAAAAGCGACGCGAGTATAAGGTTCTTCATAAGATCCTCTCAAAAACTGCCGGTCCGCGGCGGGCCGGCTAGAACGGCATGCCGCCGGTCATCAGGTCCGCGATCATCGGCGCGAGCATCAGGATGAACACGGTCGGGAAGATGAAAATAAAAAGCGGGATCAGCATCTTCGTGGAGGCCTGGGCGGCCAGCTTCTCGGCCTTGTTGAGCCTCCTGAAGCGCATGTCAGTGGAATAGTTCCGCAGCAGGTCCACCAGGCTGGTGCCCAGCTCGTCCGACTGGACTATGAGCCCCACGAACGAGCGCATCTCCTGCAGGCCGGTGCGCATGGCCATGCGGCGGAGCGCGTCGCGGCGCGCGTAGCCCAGCTGCACCTCGTTGATGGTGCGCTCTATCTCCACCTCAAGGCCGGTCTTGACCGGCGAAAGCTTGGTGATGCGGTCGAAGGCCGTCATGTAGTCCAGGCCGGACTCTATCATCAGCGCGGCCAGGTCGACGAAGGTCGGGAAATTCCTGATGATGTCGTCCTGGCGGGCCCGGATCTTCCGCGAGTAGATGCCCACGTCCGGCAGCATGACCCCGAGCGGGGCGAAGATCAGCGCCAGGGCCGAGCCGCTGAAATACCAGAAGAAGAGGGGCAGGACGCCGCCCAGCAGCTGCTTGAGGTGCAGCATCTTCAGCGGGTCCGTATTGCGCGGGCTGCCCAGCAGCATGAACTGTTCCTCCAGCTTTTTCTCCAGCCCCATGGTCCTGGCGAAAAAGAGGTCCAGCTTGTCCATGAAGCTGTGCGAGCCCTCCAGC
>CAZJUL010000317.1:1148-3597 GCA_964549095.1 uncultured Elusimicrobiaceae bacterium | reverse complement strand
ATGAACATGTCTATGTGGCCGGTGCCGTCGGCCGGCTCGTCCGGGTACCCGGAGTATTCGAAAGTGTAGATATTCTTCACCTTGAAGGCGGCCTTAAGCGCGGCGTCCACCTGCGCCTGGGACTTGTCCGAGTTCCAGATATAGGTCCGCTTGGTCATGTAAAGGTTGCCTTTGGAATCCACCATCAGGTTGCCGCCGTCCAAAATTATTTCCATCCCGTACACGGTGATCTTCTTCGCCTTGCCGAGGTTGGTGGGCAGCGCGTCGTCGTCCCGGCGGTACTGGTAATGCCTGTAGACCGCGTCCACTATTCCCACTTTGGACTGCGAAGCGGAGATGCCGAACGGACCGTAATCGCGCACCCAGACCGTGTCTATCGGGGCGCTTATCTGCGAATACTGCGAGGCGGGCACGCCTGAAATGGAGGCGGGGGCGTCCACGCCCCAGACGGCCGCGCGGCCGGCGCCGCTGGCGCCCTTGGCTATGGCGGTCAGCATGCTGGTATAACCGGCCCAGCTGATAACCACGGCGGAAACCGGTTCGTATTCGGCGGGGATGCGGAAATCCGCGGGAACGGCCGCCCGGGTCATGCGCGTCGGCGGCCTGCCGTCGGCGCGTTCGCGCCCGGAATCTATCCAGTTCGGCAGCGGGTTGGACAGGTCTTTCGCGAATGCGCCCTGGAAAGCCGCGCTCAATAGCAGTATTGCAACGGTCAAAAGGTTCTTTTTCATATAGTAAACTTGCCTTGATCGCCTCGTTTCCCGCTCCCCACAGCTATTTTGATATATATATAGTAAAGAATCAAGGGCCAATGGGCCCACCGCCGATACCCCCAAAGGACCTAAAAATGCTAAATTACTTTCATGGATAAATACTTTAAATTCAGCGAGCGCGGCACCAACTTCAGGACGGAACTCCTGTCCGGGACCACCACCTTCCTGACCATGGCGTACATCATCTTCGTCAACCCCGGCATACTCTCCGCGGCCGGCGTGCCTTTCGCCGGGGCGGTCACCGCCACCGCCGTCGGCGCGGCCGTAATGTGCGTCCTGATGGGCGCCATAGCAAACAGGCCGCTGGCTCTGGCCTCCGGCATGGGCATAAACGCGGTCCTGACCTTCTCCGTCATCGGCTTCCAGCAGGCCAATGTTCCCTGGCAGGTAGGCATGTCCGTCATTTTCATCGAAGGCCTCCTGATCTTCGGCCTGGTGGTCACCGGCTTCCGCGAAGCGGTAATGAACGCCATCCCGCTCAACCTCAAGCGGGCCATCGGCGTAGGCATAGGGCTTTTCATAACACTCATCGGGCTGAACGAGGGCGGCATAATCAGGCCGGCGCCGATAACACTGGTCTCGCTGGGTGATTTCTCGCAGCACTATGTCTGGGTCACGCTTATCGGCTTCTTCGCCACCGCCTTCTTCATGGCGGCCAAGGTAAAGGCCGACATACTCTGGGGCATAATCATAGCCGCCATAGCCGCGCTGCTTTTAGGCGTCACCGCCGTGCCTAGCTCCGCCTTCGCCGCGCCGGATTTCAGCACCTTCTTCGCCCCCTTCCAGCAGGTCAACGGGAAAATGGCGCTGTTCCACGCGCTTACGCCGGCGCTGGCCTTCGTCATCTTCGCCATAATGCTGACCGACTTCTTCGACACGATGGGGACGGTGGTGGCCGTGGGCGAGCAGGCGGGCTTCGTGAACCCGGACGGCACCGTGCGGGACATCCAGAAGATACTGCTGGTGGACTCCGGGGCGGCCGTCGCGGGCGGGCTGTTCGGCGCCAGCTCCATAACCACCTACATAGAATCGGCGGCCGGCGTGGCCGAGGGCGGCAGGACCGGCTTGTCGGCGGTGGTAACCGGGCTCCTTTTCGGCCTGTGCGCCTTCTTCGCGCCGCTGATCCAGATGATAGGCGGCGGCTACCGGCTGTCCAACTCGAAGCATTATTGCCTGCTGGTCAACAGCGGCTTCACGCCCCCGGCGGACGTGATCCCGCCCGGCTGCGGGGACTATTTCGTGTACCCGATAACGGCCGGGGCGCTGATAATAGTGGGTTCGCTGCTGATGAAAACGGTGCGGGATATAGACTGGGACAATTTCGACGAGGCCCTGCCCGCCTTCCTGACGATGATCGGCATACCGCTGACCTACAACATCAGCTACGGCATCGGCTTCGGCTTCATCAGTTACACGGCGATAAAGCTGGCCGGCCGCAAATTCAAGGACATACACCCGCTGATGTACATCGTCAGCCTGGCCTTCCTGCTCTCCTTCGTCCTAGCGTCGAAATAACTTCACATTTTAGACAATGACTAAAATGTGAAGTTAGGCGGTCAATAAACAGGGCGCTGCCCGCGTTTCAGGCCTCACCGGCAGCGGACGTTGCCGTAGTCGCCAACCTTGCCGACCTCGTTCACATTGCCGCCGCTGAAGCCAACGTACCGCGCGACGTC
>CAZJUL010000317.1:0-1138 GCA_964549095.1 uncultured Elusimicrobiaceae bacterium | reverse complement strand
TGGTTTCTTCGCCGGACCAGAGCCAGGTATCACAATAAATGCTGCCCTTACGCCCGCCGGCGCATTCACTGTTATACCAGGCCTTGAGCTGGTCGACTGAAGGCAGGCTCCCGCCGCAGTAAGCCTTGGCGTCCCACCAGTTACAGCGCGGAGGATCGCCCTTACAGTTGGCGCCATTGCCTCTTTTATTATCCGCCTGTCCGGTCTGCGGCTGTTGCTGCCTTTCCGGTTTTTTTGTTTCCTTTTCCGCTTTCTTCGCTTCTTCCTTCAGCAAGCCGCCGCCTATGGCGGAAAGGGAATCCACCGGCTTCGACCTGCGCGCCAGCATAAACCCCGCGACAACAAGGCAAAGCGCTATAACCCCGCAACCCGCCATTAAATTCCGCATAGCCGCCTCCCGGAAATGGAGATATCGTTGTTGATGAGTATAACCCGGTGCCTGACAAATATATTGTACCAAAAGGGTAAAATGGGGACAGGCTGCTTTATTAAAAAAAGCAGCCTGTCCCCATTATTTACCGTTGTCTTACCGGCGCTTTTGCCGCCGGAAGTTGGTCACGCGGACCTGGGCGGGCAGGGGCGTCTTCTGGCCGGCCAGCGACAGGTCTATTTTCCCCGCCACCGTGTCCACGGCGGCCACCACCACTTTTATCTTGTCGCCGGGCTTGATATTGGTGACGCGCAGCATCCCTTCCGCGCCCGTGTCGCCCAGCATCACGAAAGTCCCGCTCTCTATCACGGAGGTGACGGTGCCGTCGAAGATCTCGCCGACGCGGCCCTTCAGCAGTTCCGCGCGCAGGATGTCCACGGATTTGTGTTCGGCGTCCGACGCGGCGCGCTCGCGCTCCGAGCAGTGCGCCCCCGCCGAGGCCAGCGAAAGCCCGGAGTGGTCCTCTTTCTTCCCGAGCAGCAGCGCCTTCACGGCGCGGTGGGCCGTCAGGTCCGGGTAGCGCCGTATCGGGGAAGTGAAGTGCGCGTAAGCCCGCGCGGCTATGCCGAAATGCCCCGTGGATTCCGGCGAATAGACCGCCTGCCGCATACTGCGTACTATGAGGGAATTGATGATCGGCGACAGCGGGTGCGCGCCGGCCCGGACCAGCAGTTCCTGCAGGCCCTTGTGCGGTTCCGCGCCTATCAG
>CAZJUL010000316.1:2955-3612 GCA_964549095.1 uncultured Elusimicrobiaceae bacterium | reverse complement strand
GCCTCCTCATTCGGGGCTCGCGCTTACGCAAGCTCGCCCCTCACGACGGCCTTCCGAGCCAAATGCGCCGTCACCCGCGCTGGTTCTCAATAATGCTCATCCGCCGCTCGTTGTATCACTTTACGCCGCGGCGCGGCGATCTCAGCAGCGCGTACGCCTGCAGGGCGATTACCGTTTTTGCGTCCTTTATCCTGCCGGTCTTCACCAGGCGGAGCGCTTTTTCGAAAGGCAGGCGCTCCGTCCGGATAAATTCGTCGTCGTCCGGGCAGGACCTGCCCGGCTTCAGCCCCTCGGCCAGGTAAATGTCAAGCAGCTCGTTGGAAAAAGCCGGCGTCGGCCAGAAAGACAGCAGCGGCACCAGCTTCGCGGCCGTGTAGCCGGTCTCTTCCCTGAGCTCCGCCGCGGCCCGCTTCAGCCGGCCGTCGCGGAAAGAGTGCAGCTTGCCGGCCGGTATCTCGAGCGTGACTGCGCCTACCGGGTAGCGGTACTGGCGCACCATTATCACTGAACCGTCGGGCAGTATCGGCAGGACGGCGACCGCCCCCGGGTGGAACAGGAACTCGCGCCCGGCCTTTTTGCCGTTGGGCAGGCGGACCGTGTCGGCCCTGAAACCGACGGCGCTGCCGGCGAAGACCAGCCTCTTTTTCACCCGCTTCT
>CAZJUL010000316.1:0-2945 GCA_964549095.1 uncultured Elusimicrobiaceae bacterium | reverse complement strand
TTGTTTTTCATAATCTTACTCATAAATTATATAATTAGTTAGGCCCGCAAAGACACGGGGCCGCAGCGACGCGTCGGCCGTTACCGTATAAATCATAATGAAATCAGCCGGTTTTATCCATCTCCATAACCATTCCGAGTATTCCCTGCTGGACGGGATGCTGCGCATTACCGACGGGGACGGCCATCCTTCCGAATTCCTGAAGGGCCTGGCCGCCAGGAAGGTGCCCGCCCTTGCCTTCACCGACCACGGCAACATGTACGGCGCCATGGAATTCTATTTTACCGCCTCGTCCATAGGCGTCAGGCCGATAATAGGCTGCGAAGTCTACGAAGCCAAGGGCTCCCGCCTGAACAAGGACAAAGAGAAGACTTCCCGCAAGGACAACGGCCACCTGACCATACTGGCGAAGGACCAGGCCGGCTACCAGAACCTCATCAAGCTGGTTTCCAAGGCCTACCTGGAAGGCTTTTACCACGACGCGCGCATAGACAAGGAGATCCTGGCGCAGCACAGCTCGGGCCTGGTGGTGCTTTCCGGCTGCCTGAAATCGCACCTGGCGCGGGTGGCGGCGGAGGGGAACCTGGACGAATGCGTGCGCATCGCCTCCGAGTATTCGGACATAATGGGCAAGGGTAATTTTTACCTGGAGCTGATGGACCACGGCATCCCCGAAGAGACCGCGGCGATGAAGACGCTGCTCGAGGTCGCCAAAAAGACCGGCCTGCCGGTGGTGGCCACCAACGACTGCCATTACCAGAAGAGAGAAGACTGGGAAGCGCACGACGCGCACATCTGCATCTCCACCGGCTCGCTGGTCGAATCCGCCGACCGGCTGAAGATGACCACGAAGGAGCTCTACTTCAAGAGCCCCGAAGAGATGATAAAGCTTTTCTCGCACACGCCGGCGGCCATAGAGAATACCATGGCCATAGCCGAGATGTGCAATCTCAGGATAGATTCCGGCAAGCTTTACCTGCCGGAGTTCGACATACCCGCCGAATACAGGCAAAAATACGGGCCCGAGGGGGAGTTCGAATATCTAAAGGCCCTCTGCGCGCAGGGGCTGGCCGACAAGCTCGGCCGGGTCGGGGAAGAGTACAAGACCAGGATGGAATTCGAGCTGGGCGTAATAAAGCGGATGGGCTTCTCCAGCTACTTCCTGATAGTGATGGATTTTATAAAGTACGGCAGGGCCAACGGCGTGCCCGTGGGCCCCGGCCGCGGCTCCGGCGCCGGCTCGCTGGTGGCCTTCTCGCTGGACATCACCCGCGTGGACCCGCTCACCAACGGCCTGCTGTTCGAGCGCTTCCTGAACCCGGACCGCAAGAGCATGCCTGACCTGGACATAGACTTTTCCGACTCGGGCCGGGAGAAGGTCATAGAATACGTGCGGCAGAAGTACGGCGCCGACCACGTGGCCAACATCATCACCTACGGCACCATCAAGGCCAAGACCGCGGTGAAGGACGTGGGCCGCGTGATGAACATCCCGCTCATCGACGTCAACGCCATCTCCAAGCTGATACCGGCGGACGCGGAAACCCTGTACCAGGCCGTGGATACGGTGCCGGAGCTGAAGGAATACAGCAGGCGGGACCCCAAGTTCGAGAAGAGGTTCAATATCGCGATGAAGATAGAGGGCCTGCGCCGCCACGTAGGCGTGCACGCCGCCGGCGTGGTTATAACCCGCGAGGCCGTGGATAATTACGTGCCGCTGGCCAACCGGAACACCAAGGGCGTGGTCACCACGCAGTACGACGGCAACATGCTGACCAAGCTGGGCCTGCTGAAGGTGGACTTCCTGGGGCTGCGCACGCTGACCATCATAGAGACGGCCTCGGAGCTGATACGGCGGGTGAAGGACAAGGATTTCGATATTTACAGGATACAGCTCGACGACAAGAAGACCTACGAGCTCCTGAGCGACGGCCGGACAACGGGCGTGTTCCAGCTGGAAAGCGAAGGCATGAAGAAGCTGATCAAGGGCCTGAAGCCCTCCGTTTTCAGCGATATCTCCGCGCTGGTGGCCCTGTACCGCCCGGGCCCGATAAAGGCCGGCATGCTGGAGCTGTTCGTGGAGCGCAAGCACGGCCGCAAGAAGATCACCTACGACCACCCCCTGCTGGAGCCCGCCCTGAAGGACACCTACGGCACCATGGTGTACCAGGAGCAGGTGATGGAGATCTCCAAGAAGATGGCGCTGTTCACGCCCGGCGAGGCCGACTCCCTGCGCAAGGCCATGGGCAAGAAGAACGTCGAGGTCATGGAAGCGGAGCGCGCCAAGTTCGTGGAAGGGTCCAAGCGGAACAATATCCCGCACAAGCTCGCCACCAAGATCTTCGACCAGATGGCGCAGTTCGCCGGTTACGGCTTCAACAAATCCCATTCCGTGGCCTACGCGCTGGTGGCCTACCAGACCGCCTGGCTGAAGGCCAACTACCCGGTGGAATTCATGTGCGCGCTGCTGACCAGCGAGATAGGCCATAACGCAATGGGCTCCGAGGACAAGGAGAACAAGCAGGTCACCTACATTTCCGAAGCCCAGGATATGGAGATAGAGATACTGGGCCCGGACCTGAACCGCTCGGAAGTGATCTTCTCCATAGAGGAGAAGGACGCTAAGCCCGCCATACGCTTCGCGCTGACGGCGGTGAAGAACGTGGGCGAAGGCGTGGTCCAGGCCCTGGTGGAAGAGCGGAAAAAGAACGGGCCGTTCAGATCTTTCGAAGAATTCACGATGCGCGCCGACTCGAAGCAGCTGAACAAGAGGGTCATAGAATCGATGGCCAAGAGCGGCGCTTTCGACAGGCTTTATCCCGCCCCCACCACCGAGCTGTCCCGCACGAAAGCCCTGAGGGCCGTGGACAGCTACAGCGACGCCGGGAAGGGGGGGCGCCGGCGCGACGAGAACCAGAGCATGCTTTTTTCCCCCGAAAACGCCG
>CAZJUL010000315.1:0-3618 GCA_964549095.1 uncultured Elusimicrobiaceae bacterium | reverse complement strand
CTTTCAGGCACTTGGCGAACTTGCCGGCGGCGATGGAAACCTTGTCGGACATGGAGACGATCTCGTTGGTGTCGGGCGATTCCACCCACTTGAGGCCTTCGGAGGGACGCATGGGGAATTCGCGCCGGCCGCCCACCATCACGCCGTTGGCCGTGGTCAGCCACTTGGCGTCCCTGGTTATGGTGTAGTCGGTGGTGTGGGTATCGCGGAGCTCGAATATCATCTGGGCCTGGGCCACGGTCTTGCCGGCCCTCTTGGAGACCTTGACGATGTCGATAAAGATCTTGGCGGTCCCTTCGAACTCGGTGCTTTTATATTTGTATTCCAGCCTGGTGTTCTCTTTTAAGGGGAAATAATCAGCGGCCATATCCTGTCTCCTTATATTTCGCTTTTTGCCCTTAAATCCGGCGGGGCCGGGAAACCGGCGCTAATAAAGAACCCGGGAAATCTGGTGGACGTGAGGGGGATCGAACCCCTGACCTCCGACTTGCGAAGCCGGCGCTCTCCCAGCTGAGCTACACGCCCACAAATTGTCGCTACTCCCTGCTGGCCCGTTCGACCCTGAACTTGGCCTTCTTGTGCTCTTCAAAACTCGCGTTGAAGATATGCTTGCCCTTCCGGTCGGCCACGAAGTACAGCGCGTCTATTTCCGCCGGGTTCAGCACCGCCGCCACCGAATCGGCGCCCGGGTTGCATATCGGGCCGGGCGGCAGGCCGTTCACCGCGTAAGTATTGTAGACCGACTTGATCTTGAGGTCCTTGTAGGTCAGCCCTTTTTTCCAGTAGCCAAGGGCGTACTGCACGGTGGGGTCGGCCTCAAGCGCCATTTTCCTGCGGACCCTGTTAAGGTAGACCGCGGCGATCAGCGGACGCTCGGACGGGATGGCCGCCTCGCGCTCCACTATGGAGGCGATGACCAGCACTTTCTTTTCGTCCAGCCCGGGCGGAAAACCTTTAGAGAACAAAGGGCGCACTTGCCTGTCGAATTCCAAGTTTAGCAAATTTATGACTTCCTGTGCTGAAGAATTTTTCTTGAAGTGGTAAGTGGAGGGGAAAAGGTAGCCCTCCAGCTTCGCGGCGGCAGCCGCCTCCAGGAACGGGCCCTTGGGCGTAACCCCGTTGGCTTCCAGGCGTTCCGCCACCTGCTCCATGCGCCAGCCCTCCGGCAGCACCACCTTGATATGGTTTATGTAGACGCTGTGCTTCATGCGCCAGAGGGCCTCCTCGGCCGACATGTTCTTCCTGAACGAATATTCACCCGGCATCAGCTTCTTCCCGCTGCCCGTGGCCTTCACCAGGACCCTGAACCAGGTGGAGCTCAGTATGACGCCGTTCTGCTTCAGGATGGCCGCGGCCTGCCCCGCCGACGAGCCCTCGGGGATCACGACCTGAATCTTTTCTCCGGGCCAGAAATAATAGGCCGACAGGGCCGCCAGGAGCAGCGCCGCTGAAAAAACTAATTTTTTTAAACCGCTCATAAGAGATCCCGGGAAACCAGCGTCCTGTATACGGGGCCCGAAGCCGAAAGCGAGCTCGCCATCAGCTCTACCGAAGACAGCCGGCAGCCGGCTTCGGCGGCGGCGGCCTTTTGGCGTATTTCCTCCAGCGCGGGCCGCGGCAGCAGCGCCTTCACCCGGCCCAGGGTGATATGCGCCGAAAACTTGTGCTCCAGTATAAAGCCCGCCGCCGCCAGCGACCTGTACAGCTTGCGCGCGAGCGCGTCCAGGGCTCCCGGCTCCCGCTCGTTAAGCCCCAGCCACAGTACGCGGGGCCTTTCCAGCGACGGGAAGGCGCCCAGCCCGCCCAGCGACACCTCCGGCTTTTTGACAAGGCCCGCCGCGGCTTCCACGCACTTTCCCGCCGCGGGCACCCGGTCCTGCGGCCAGTCGCCCAGGAACGCGTAGGTGAGGTGCAGGTTCTCCGGCTCCACCCATTTCACGGCGCTCCCGAGGCGCTCCATCGCGAAAGCCCGCACTTCGTTCACGCGCTCCAAAAAAGGGGGCGGGAAGCCGGAGGCGATGAAAAGCCTCACTCGGCCTCGTCGTAAGCCGGCTTGGGCTGGGCCGCTTTTTTCACCGTCTTTTTCGGCTTGGCCTTCGCCTTGGCCTTTTTTTTCGGCTTTACCGGCGCGTCTTCTTCCTCTTCGGCGAAATTTTTACCGCTCACGCGCTTGAACACCCTGTCCCTCAGGGCCTGCCGCTTGGTCTGGTTGATGGGCTTCCAGGTCTTCTTCAGGGTGGCGATCCGCAGGCGCATTTCGGAGACCTGGGCGGTGAAGCGGCGCATCTTGGCCAGCGGCGCGGTCTTCACCCTTCTCTGGTCGGGCGTGAAAGTGAGTTCGGTGTTCTTCTCCAGCACGTATTCGCCCAGAGACTGGCCCTTCTCGTCGGAGGGGGTCACGGTCATCTTCTCGTCGTTAAACACCGCGGCGCCGGTCTCCTTGCCGAGCTTGGAGAACTGCACCGCGAATTCGGAGCCCCGCATCACGCAGACGGCCGAAGGGGCCCGCACCTGCATCTGGTGCTTTTCATTTAGCAGCCGCCCTATTTTGCCGGCGAGGAAGCCGACCTTGAGGATGAAAGCCGTGTCGGTCTTAGCCACGGTAGCCAGCTCGAACTCCGTGCTCCGGCCCACCACGATGGCGGCTTTGTCGTCCAGGTACAGCTCCGCGAGCCCGTCGGCGCCGGTCTTTATCAGGTCCGAGGCCTCGAGGGGCACCTCCCCCTTAAGCTCGGTCCATTCCTCGGAGTCCGGGCGCTTCACCTTTACGCTGCCAGCCACCCTCTTCAGGCGCGGGTCCCAGCTCTCTACCTGGTTCAGGGTGTACTTGCCGGACTTCATCGCGTCCTCAAGCATCGCCTTGTAATCTTCGCCTTCGGCCTGCGCCCGGTATACAAGCCCGGCCGCCCCGCATAAAAGCCCCGCCGTCAGAAGCCCCGCGCCGATTTTATGTAATTTCACCTGCCGCTCCTTGGTCCGTGGGGCCGCCGCAACGCGGGCCCCGCCCCGCCGCCGCTCACTTTACGATCTTGACGAACTGCCTCCTGCCCACCTGCAGCACGCAGTCCTTCGGCTCGAAATATATGTCCTCGGCCACCTTCTGCTCGTCGATGCGCACCGCGCCCTGCGCAATAAGCCTGCGGGCTTCGTTCATGCCCTTGCACATCCCGGAAGCCACCATCAGGTAAGAGAGCTTGCCGGGTTTTTCCGCTTTGAAGGTCTGGATGTCCTGCGGCAGCTCTTTGCGCGAGAACACCTGCTCGAAATTCAGCCGGGCGGCCTCGGCCTCGGCCTGGCCGTGGTATTTCTTTATGATCAGCGCGGCCAGGGATTTCTTGGCCTCCATCGGGTGCGCCTTCCTGACGGCCGCCGTGTCTTCGGAAGTGAGCAGCTCGTAGTAGCCGTACATCAGCTCGTCGGAAACCGACATCATCTTGCCGAACATCTCCTGCGGGGAGTCGTTCAGCGCCACGTAGTTCCCGTAGGATTTGGACATCTTCTTGACGCCGTCGGTGCCGACCAGCAGCGGCACGGTCATCACCACCTGCGGCTCCTGGCCGTAGACCTTCTGCAGGTCCCGGCCCACCAGCAGGTTGAAGATCTGGTCCTGGCCGCCCA
>CAZJUL010000314.1:0-3631 GCA_964549095.1 uncultured Elusimicrobiaceae bacterium | reverse complement strand
GGAACCGAAAGGCACCCGTTCGAAAGTGAAATGCCCGCCCGTAGTGTGCATGAAGACCAGTACGCTCATCAGCAGGTACGAGGTGTTCGAGAACTGGAACCGCCGGTAGGTGGCGGCCAGGACCAGCACGATAGCGACTATCGGTATGTTCTCGGTCACCCAGACGTCGCGGTTGTACGGGCGGATCCCCAGAACGGCGAAGTAGATGACGTAGAGTCCGAACAGGATGTGGGGGAGTTTTAATTTCATATTACTTATTATACACCTTTGCGAATAATGCGGACAGGCGCTTTTGACCGATTTCCCTTTTATTTCAGGCGTTTTTTTGCGATAATTGTATAGAAGCATACGACGACAGTCAGGGAGGGTACACAATGAAAAAGACCATTATCGCTGTAGCGCTGGCCGCGCTGGCCTCTTCGAATACCGTTTGGGCCTCGCCTTTCGATGATTTCAGGGACCAGGTCGCGCTGACCGCCAGCCAGGGCATGGACGCTTTCGCCGCCGACGTGGGCGGCCTTATCGGCGGTACCGACTTCAACTCCGGCCGGACGGTCGGTTTCCCGGGCTTCGAAGTGGGGATGGCCGGCGTGGTGCAGACCAAGCCGAACAGCGGGAACATCATACTCAAGAACGCCGGCGTGGACGCGTTCGGCATAGCCCTGGCGCAGGGCTCGGTGGGAGTCCCGGTGATAGGCGCCGACGTGGCGCTGCGCGGGATCGGCTACTCCGGCTTCTCCATAGTGGGCTTCGGCGCGCGCTACCCCGTATTCAAGAGCGGGACCGTCACCATGTTCATCCCGGACGTGTCGGTCTCGGCCTTCTACGATTCGATAAATTACGACTACTTCAGCGGCAGCCACGTGTCTCTGGACGCCGCGGCCTCCTTCAACATCCCCATAATAAAGCCTTTCGTCGGCGTGGGCTACGATAAGACCACCATAGAGATAAAGGGCGTGTCCGCGCTCGTCAACGGCATCGAGGGGAAAGCCTCCAAGACCAGGCTCACGCTCGGCGCCAAGGTGAGCCCGTTCCCGTTCCTGTACCTCTACGGCGCCTACACCCTGCTGCACAGCGACACGGCCGTGAACTTCGGCCTCGGCGCGCGGTTCTAAGGGAAAAATACAGCGGACAGGAATTCGGGATTGCGGGGCTTATACGCCGCGTCCCGTCGCCTTGTGCGGACCGCAAATTCAATAAGGAGTCACATCATGGACAATAATCAGACCGGCACGATAAGCGCCGAGCTCCGCGAACTGGCGGAAAAATACGGCGCCAACAATTACCATCCCCTGCCGATAGTGATCTCGCAGGCCAAGGGCGTGTGGGTTAAAGATCCCGAAGGCAACAAGTACCTGGATATGCTCAGCGCTTATTCCGCGCTGAACCACGGTCACAGGCATCCCCGGATCATCAAATCCGTGACGGAACAGGCGAAGAAGGTTACGCTGACCTCGCGCGCCTTCAACAACGACCAGATAGGGCCGTTCTTCAAGGAGCTCTGCGAGTTCACCGGCTTCGAGATGGTGCTGCCGATGAACACCGGCGCGGAGGCCGTGGAGACCGCGCTGAAGACCGTCAGGAAATGGGGCTACAAGGTCAAAGGCGTGCCGGAAGGCAAGGCCGAGATAATAATCTGCGCCAACAACTTCCACGGCCGGACCATAACCATCACGGGCTTCTCCACCGAGCCGCAGTACAAGGACGGCTTCGGGCCCTTCACCCCGGGATTCAAGATCGTCCAGTACGGAAACCTTGAAGAGCTCAAGGCCGCCATTACCCCTGACACGGTCGCATTCATGGTGGAGCCGATACAGGGCGAAGCCGGCATCATAGTGCCGCCGGCGGGCTACCTGAAGGCGGCCAGCGACCTGTGCAAAGCCAACAAGGTCCTTTTCGTGGCCGACGAGATACAGACCGGCTTCGGCAGGACAGGTAAACGCTTCTGCTGCGATTACGAAGGCGTGAAGCCGGACGTCCTGATCATGGGAAAGGCCCTCGGCGGCGGCGTGATGCCTATCTCCGCCGTGGTAGCGTCCAGGCAGGTCCTGGGCGTGTTCAACCCGGGCGACCACGGCAGCACCTTCGGCGGCAACCCGCTGGCCTGCGCGGCGGCCAGGACCGCCCTGAAGGTCCTGGTGGAAGAAAAGCTGGTGGAGCAGTCCCTGGAAATGGGGAATTACTTCATGGAAAGGCTGCGCTCCATAAAGAGCAAACTTATCACCGAAGTGCGCGGCAAGGGCCTGCTGATCGGCGTGGAGCTGAACACCGCGGCCCGGCCGTTCTGCGAAGAGCTGATGAAGCTGGGCGTGCTGTGCAAGGAAACGCACGACCGCGTCATCCGGTTCGCCCCGCCGCTCGTCATCACGAAGAAAGAGATAGACTGGGCGTTCAGGCGGATAAAGAAGGTGCTGAAGAAGAAATAAGCGGCCAACGGACGCACAAAAGCGCCGGGTTGACCCCCGGCGCTTTTTATTTGCGTCCGTGCTGTCCCGTCCCCCGGCAAAGGCGTGGAAACCGTTGAAAAATTTTGCGGGAAATGGTTATGAAAGGTATAATATGGAAAATCGGCCGGCCCGCTTGGGCCGCGGGTTTTAAGCGGGGGCGTTAGGCCGGGGAAAACATGAAGATCCTTAAAATGCTTTTGCTGGCGGCCGCCGTTTCGGTGTTCGCCGGCATCCCCTCCTGGGCCGCCAAAGGCCCTTACCGCTTCATGGCCTCCACCCTCGCCGACAGCGCGAAGAGCAGGAAGAAACAGCGCGTGGTCGTAGCCGGCTTTTATACCGAGAGCGGCCGGACCAGCAGGTCCTGCTCCATAGTCGCGTCGCGCCTGGCCTCGGAGCTGGCCGCCAGGCCGAACCTCGAGCTGATAGAGCGCGGGAAGGCCGGGGCCCAGCGCGCCGGCAGCAACGGCGTCCTGGACGCCGCCGCGATAAAGAAGATAGGGACCGCCACCGGCGCGCAGGCGGCCGTGACGGGCACCGTGATAGAGCTGGGCGACGGGAAGATAGAGGTGAGCGCGCGCCTGGTGGACGCCGGCAGCGGCCGCGTCCTGAAGTCCATCACCACTACCATAAGGAAGGACTGGGAGAAGAAAAAGAGCGGCGAATTCGGCGAGCTGAACTTCAACGAGGAGATGGATATGGACGCCCTGGAGGAGATGATCCCGGACGCTCCGGATACCGCCGGCGCCCCTGAAGCCGACACCTGCGGGAAGCTGAGCGACGAAGAGGTCGCCCTGGTCAGGCAATGCGTGGAGCTTAAGGCGCGCAAAACCGCTTTCGACATGAAGTCAGGCGCCCTGGACATGCACAAGCTCACACGGAATCCCGGCTCCGAAATAAAGGATTCCGTCCTGAAAAGCCACTTCTACTCCAGGATGAATGACTGGTACAAGTCCGACCAGCTGGTGCAGTTGACGCCTGCGGAAGACGCCATCCTTATAAAGAACTACCCCATGGTGGAAAGATACCCCTGCCGCTGAAATCCTGAAATGCGAAAACGCCGGGTTCCCGCCCGGCGTTATTTTTGGCTCCCGGAAATCTTCAGCGGATTCACGCGGAGCCTTGCGGTCGGCCATTTGGAGGTTTTCAGCCCGGTGTCTGCAGCGGTGTTCCTATCATTAGGAACC
>CAZJUL010000313.1:0-3644 GCA_964549095.1 uncultured Elusimicrobiaceae bacterium | reverse complement strand
CCCGCCGGTCAAGACGCTGCTGAGCGGCTGGGGCGACTGCGACACCAAGACCGGGACCGCGGCCTCCATACTGGGGAACTGGAGCGGGATGAAGCTGGTGGGCGTAGCCGTGCCGACGCATTACCTTATGGCCATACGCAGGATACCGGCCAAGGGCGACATGTTCGTGAGGCACGAGGGGCTGGAATACGTGCTGATAGAGCCGGCCGGGCCGGCGTGGCTGGAGCCGGGCAGGGTGGGAACCCACACCGCCGAGCTGCTGAAAGGCTCGGAGGGCTACAAGGTAGAGCCGTTTTTTTAAGGAAATACTGGAGGAAAAATGTTAACCAACCGGGTAATAGTCAGCATATTCGAGTTCGGCCTCGCGGTCGTGATGGCCGGGCTGGTGATAGTCCTGACCTACAAGACCTTCATCAAGGCGAATCCGGATTTCGACATGGAAGTCGAGATCAAGAAAGGCAATATCGCGGTAGGCATCCTGGTGGCGGCCATCCTGTTCGCCGCCTCGCTGATACTGCAGAAAGGCCTCGGCGCCGTCGTGAGCATGTTCAGGATGTACATTTCCGCGCCCGGCGAATCGGGGCTGAAGATCTGGCAGCTGGTCCTCTTGTCGATCGGGCACCTCGGCCTCTCGATGCTGCTGGCCGTGATCTCCATCTCGGTAACCCTGCGGGAATTCGGCAGGCTTACCAGGGAGCGCCTGCACTGCGGCCAGGAACTGCAGAAAGGCAATATCGCCGTTGGCGTGCTGCTGGCCAGCGTGGTGCTGGTAGCCTCGCTTTACGTGGCGGAAGGCGTCAGCGCCGTCTCGAGCGCGCTGGTCCCGCAGCCCTCGATAGGCCAGATAGAGATCCTGAAATAGCCGGCGGCAAAGCCGCGTAATGACCGGATACCGCCGCAAGGCGGGTCCGGTCATTCTTTTAAACAGCCCGCGTTTTTCCCGGCCCCCGGATTAAGGGTATAATATCGAAAACGCGGCGCCGGCCGCGCGGGGCAAGGCCGGGACAGGGGGCGGTTATGAAGATCCTGCTCATCAAACCCAAATGGTTCGTTAAGGGCGGCGTGTACACATTCGTGAACAATGTGAAGTTCACCCCTTTACATCTCGGCATCATTGCGGCCTTGTGCGACGGAGAGGGGGAGCAGCACGATGTAAAAGTCGTAGACGGGGATTGGGACGAGATCCCTTATAATGAGCGGTTCGACCTGGTCGGCATTACAGTAACCACCTTCACTTCGCAGCAGGCGTACGGGATAGCGGACAAATTCAGGAAAACAGGCGCCAAAGTGGTCTTCGGCGGCGTGCACCCGAGCCTGTTCCCCTCGGAATGCCTTCAGTATGCGGACGCAGTTGCGGTCGGGGAAGCCGAATATATATGGAAAGATATTTTAAAGGATACAAGGGAAGGGACGCTGAAGAAAACGTACCGGAGCGACAAAATAACGGATATGGCGGACGTACCCTTTCCCAAAAGGGAACTTCTTAACGCGCAGTCCTGGTTCGCGTGCGTCCAGGCCACCCGCGGGTGTCCTAACAGCTGCCGGTATTGCTATCTGCCCGACGTGCCATGGAGGACCTACAGGAAAAGGAGCATCGATTCGGTCTATGAAGAAATACGGGGCCTGAAACAAAAGGTGTTCTTTTTCGCCGACGACAACCTGTTCGCCGACGAAGATTACGCGATGGAGCTGTTCGACAGGATCGCCCCGCTGAAAAGATCCTGGCTGATACAGGCCCCGACGAATATCTGCAGGAACGAGACCATGCTCGCGAAAATGGCCTCCGCCGGCTGTTTCGACGTGCAGATGGGTTTCCAGACGGTGAATCCCGAATCCCTGGAATGGGCCTCCATAAAACAGAACAGGATCGGGGAATATAAAGAGATAGTCGCCAGGCTGCACAAGCATAAAATACTGGCCACCGCTTTTTTCATGTTCGGCTTCGATACGGACGACAAGGATATCTTCAAGCGGACGGTGGAAATAATAAAAGAGATAGACCTCGACGACGTCAACCTGTACATCCTGACCCCGTATCCCGGCACGGCGCTCTACGAGCAGTTAAAAAAAGAGGGGCGGCTGCTCCAAGACAAGGACAGGTCGAATTACGGCTGGGCCAACGCCGTCTTCAAGCCGAAAAACATGTCGCCCGAAGAATTGGAACGCGGCGTGCAGTGGGCTTACGAAGAGCTTACCGGCTATTTCAGGGGAAAGCTGCCCCGCAAGGTCTTGGAGCGGCTGCACTGGATAGTTAAACGCCCGGCCCTGTTCTACACGCTGGTGCGCGGCAGTTTCGGCAAAAAAGACATAACCCGTACCTTTAATTAGGGACAGCGCCCTATTTCCCGCCTTCGATACCCTATAATAACAAGCGGCGGCTGTACCGGGTCAGAAAACGGACCAGGGTTGTCCGTTGCCGCCCGGTACCTGATTTATATGTGTGCAGTCTATAAAAAAGCCGCCCCAGGCCGCGGGAAAGGAGGGGTCGTTATGGTATCCCCATTTACCGGTATCCGTCGGCGCCGCGCCGGCCGGGTAGGCCGCTACCTCCGAGGTCGGCGGATGGGGATACTCGCGGCCGGAGCGCGCGTTATCCCAAAGCACGGGCATCTTGTCCAGGTACCGGCCTTTTCCCGGCTCTTCTGAGGGTTCGACCAGGCAGGAGAGGCCGTCCACCGGGAACCGGCCGTCATGATCGCCGTAATAAATCTGCAGGGCGCTGCGGACTGAACCCAGATGGGACATAGGGCCGGACAGGTCCTCGGTTTTTGTCAGGTCCTTAAATAAGGAATATATAAAGTAAAGCGCAATGCCCGCCAGCGCAGCGGCCAGGAGAACTTTCAGCATTTTCATTTTATTTACAGTGAACCTTTCCTATTTTCGGCGGCGCGGTCAGTCCTTTATGCCTTCCAGGTCCAGCATAAAGGCGAATTCCAGCGCGTCGAGCTTCAGGGACTCGAAGCGGCCGGATTTGCCGCCGTGCCCCACGTCCATATCGGTCTTCAGGAGCAGCAGGTTATTGTCGGTCTTCAAGGCCCGCAGCTTGGCGGCCCACTTGGCGGGTTCCCAGTACTGCACCTGCGAATCGTTCAGGCCCGTGGTTATCAGCAGGTTCGGGTAGGCCTTCTTCTCCACGTTGTCGTAGGGGGAATAGGAAAGCATGTAGTCGTAATACTCTTTCACGTTGGGGTTGCCCCACTCGTCGTATTCCGCCGTGGTCAGCGGGATATTGGGGTCCAGCATCGTCGTGACCACGTCCACGAAAGGCACGTCCGCTATGATGCCGTTAAAATATTCCGGGCCCAGGTTGGACACCGCGCCCATCAGCAGCCCGCCGGCCGAACCGCCCTGCGCGTAGACGTGTTTCGGCGAAGTGTACTTCTTATCGATAAGGTACTTCGCCGCGTCTATGAAATCAAAGAAGGTGTTCTTCTTCCTGAGCTGGCGCCCGTCCTCGTACCAGCGCCGGCCCATCTCCGAGCCGCCGCGGATATGCGGGATAGCGCAGACGAAACCCCGGTCGAGCAGGGACAGCCGCACCGTGCTGAAAGACGGGTCCGAGCTGTAGCCGTAAGAGCCGTAGGAATAGATGTAAGCCGGGTTGGCGCCCGAAGCCAGGTCCAGCCCTTTTTTATAGACCAGCG
>CAZJUL010000312.1:2779-3669 GCA_964549095.1 uncultured Elusimicrobiaceae bacterium | reverse complement strand
AGGGGTGGTGGAAACCTATGTCCCGCTCATCTCCGTGCTGGACCGCCTGGTAAAGGAAGGCATCAGGCCCGGCCTTACCATCTCCATTTCGCCCACGCTCGGAGCGATGCTGGAGAACGAGGCCCTGGAGGTCAAACTCCAGGCCTACATCGACACGCGCCTCGCGCTTATCGAGAAAGAGCTCGCGCGCGCGAAGGACGACCCGCTGCTGCTGAAGACGGTGCAGCTTTACGCCGAACTTTACGAAGAGGCCCGCAAGGTCATACACACCTACAGCGGCGACCTCATAACGCCCCTGAAGCAGCTCCAGGCCGCCGGGCAGATAGAGATAATCACCACCTCCGCCACGCATTCCATCCTGCCGCTGCTGTGCCAGCCCGAAGCGCTGCGGGCGCAGATCGCGGCCGCGGCCGACGATTACCTGGACAGATTCAACACCAAGGCGTCCGGCTTCTGGCTGCCGGAATGCGCCTACGACCCGCGGCTGCAGACCTACCTGAAGCTCTCCGGCTTCGAATACATCTTTACCGAGTCCCACGCGGTAGAATTCGCCGACCCGGCCCCGAAGAACGGCGTCTATTCGGCCTACCGCACCTCCAACGGGCTGAACGTGTTCGCCCGCGACGCGGAATCAGCCAGGGAAGTCTGGAGCGCGAAGTTCGGCTATCCCGGCGACCCGGCCTACAGGGAATTCTACCGGGACCTGGGCTTCGACGCGGACGAAGAGTATATAGCGCCCTACCTGGGAGAGGGCGGCAAGCGCAGGTCGCTCGGCCTGAAATACCACCGCATAACCGGCGACGTGGACCTGGCCGGCAAGCTGCCGTACGACCCGGACGAGGCCCTTAAAGCGGTGGAGCGCCACGCGGCGGATTTCATAGAGCGCAGGA
>CAZJUL010000312.1:0-2769 GCA_964549095.1 uncultured Elusimicrobiaceae bacterium | reverse complement strand
ACGAAGCAGGTTGAAGAGATCTACGCCGCTAAAGGGGTCAGGCCGGTCATAGTGGGCTGCTACGACGCCGAGCTGTTCGGCCACTGGTGGTTCGAGGGCCCCAGGTTCCTGGAATGCGTGATCAGGAAGATCAGGCAGGACCGCTCGCCGCTGCAGTTCGTCACGCCGGGCGAATACCTGAAGTCCGCGCAGGAGCCGCCGGAGCTCAGCCCGCAGATCTCCTCGTGGGGGGAACACGGCTATTTCGACCCGTGGGTGAACGACAGGAACGATTTCATCTATCCGAAGGTGCTGACGGTGACGGAAAGGATGATAGAGACCGCCAACCGCTACAGGAACCACGACCTGAACCTGCTCACCGAGCGCGCGCTGAACCAGGCCGCCAGGGAAGTGCTGCTGGCGCAGAGCTCCGACTGGCCCTTCCTGCTTTACATCGGCTCCCACGCCCAGTACGCCGCCGCCCGGGTGGAGGGCCACGCGGCCGCCGCCGCCAGGCTGCTGGCCGAGGTGCTGGAGAAGAAGGTGGACGAGGCCGCGCTGGCGGAGCTGGAGAAGAGCAACAACATCTTCCCGCGGCTGGATTTCAGGCTGTTCGCTTCCGTTTCTAAATTTTAAAAGCGCGCGGGGCCGCGGATGAAATTCCTTTTTTCGCACAACAATCTCAACGTGCTGGACCTTGAAAAAAGCGCCGGTTTCTACCGGGACGCGCTGGGGCTGGCCGAAATAAGGCGCAAGAGCGCGGCCGACGGCAGCTTTACGCTGGCGTTCCTGGGCGACGGCGCCGGCGGCCATTACCTGGAACTGACCTGGCTGCGCGGCAGGAAGGAAAAGTACGACCTCGGCGACAACGAGGTCCATCTCGCTTTCACCGTGGACGATTTCCCGGCGGCTCACGCGCTGCACGAGAAGATGGGCTGCATCTGTTACGAAAACAAGGCGATGGGGCTCTATTTCATCGAAGACCCGGACGGCTACTGGCTGGAGATCCTGCCCGCTAAAAAATAAGCCGGGGCGGGCTCAGGCCCGGAAAAGGGAAAGCGGAAAAGCCCTGCCCCTTGAATTTCGCGGTTCCGGGGGGTATACTCTATAAAAGAGGGTATCGCTTTCTCCCGCGGAGGCCGGCCGGCGGCGGTCCGCGAGCGACAGTGGAGGCTTTATGGACAACATCCCGAATATGAACCACAAGCAGAAAAAAGAAGAAAAGAAAAAAGGGTTTTTGCCCTGGCTGCGCTCCAAGCTCGGCTTCGGCGGCAAGAACGCGGTGGGCGGCGCGGGACAAGGCGGGGCGGGCCTGGGAAGGACGGCCCTGGGCGCGGGCAAATTCGGCCCGCAGGGCTGGCTGGGCGGCCTCTTCGCCGGGAACGCCGGCATGATCGCTTCCTTTGCGATCCTGGGCGCCATGGTCGCCGGCTTTTACTACGGCACTAACAGCGGCGCCGGCAGCGCGTCCCCGTCCGCTTTTAACAGCAATAAAGGCGTGAGCACTTATGTCCCCGCCGTGATGCGTCAGGGGCGCAGCGGCTCCTCGCTCGATATCTTCAAAGACGCCAATAAGGGCGGCCTGGCGGAGCCCGGCGAAGAGGGCGGCGGCTACGACCAGGACGGTTACGACAAGGACGGCTACGACAAGGAGGGCTACGACCGGGAGGGCTACGACCGGGAGGGCTACGACCGGGACGGCTTTGACCGCGACGGCTACAGCCGCGACGGCTATGACCGGGACGGCTACGACCGGAACGGTTATAACAGCGACGGCCTGGACCGGAACGGCGCAAGGCAGGGCGAGGGCGGTGAACCGGGACTAATGTCCAAGCTTGCCAGCGGTTTCAGCAACGCTTTCGGATCTTCGTCCGGCGGCGGCGGCCAGGCCGGCGAGGGGCCCAAGAGGGAGCTCACTTCCCAGCTTAATTCAAAGGTCGGCGCCGGTTTCAAGAACCTCCCCAAATTCAACCAGAGGCAGAAGCTGATGTCGATGAAAGGTTCGGCCAGGCCCGTGGTCACCGCGAAAGGCGTGAAGACAATGGCGGGCAGGAAAGGCGCGCTGGGCCAGTCCAAAGCCATCAGGAATTCGCAGCTAAAAGCCACCGGCTCGTACGACCCCGATTCAATGCGCTCCACCCAGGACCAGGCCTGGGAAGGCACGACAGACCCCGGCAAGGGCGTCGGGGGTTCCGGCCTTAATCCGGGCGCCGGCGGGTCCGGGCCTTCTCCCTCTAATCCCGGCGACAGTTCCGGCAGTTCCGGTTCGGGCAGTTCCGGCAGCTCCGGCTCAAGCTCCGGCAGCTCCGGCTCCAGCTCCGGCAGCTCCAGCGGCGACCCCAATCCTTCGCCTGACCCCACACCCCAGGACATAAGCCCCTGGGCGGGCCTGGCCTCGGCGATACTGAAGATGGTAGTGCTGGCCTCCGTGCTCGCCGTCGCCGGCGCCGCGATCATAGCGGCCGCGGGCTGGACCGGCGTGGGCTACTATATCGGCATGGCCATGTGCATCGCGGCGGCCGGGCTGGCGATCTGGGCGGGCGTGCTGGCAGCGAAGCTTATCTCGCAGTACCACCAGATGGCCCTCGGGGCCCTCTACCTGGCCGGGGCCGGCCTTGCGCTCACGGGCGCGGTGATGGCCATGTTCGGGAACGCCGCGGCGCCTTTGACCACCATGGCGACCTGGCTGGCCATAGCGGGCGGCGTCTGCGCCCTGATGGGTATGTTCGTGAAGTAGGGCGCCGGTCCGCGCGGGCGGAACAAAGAAAGCGAAAGACCGCCGGGATCTTC
>CAZJUL010000311.1:0-3671 GCA_964549095.1 uncultured Elusimicrobiaceae bacterium | reverse complement strand
TACCACGTTCTCTATTTCCGCCGGAGAGCTGCCCACGGCCTTGCGCGCCAGCCGCGCCAGCGACACGGCGGGGTCGTATTTCACCTTGGCGAGGTAATATTCGAACAGCTTTTCGCGCTCCGACAGGTTGGGCCTGTCCACGAAGATCTTGCGGTCGAACCGGCCGGGCCGCAGCAGCGCCTCGTCCAGTATCTGCTCCAGCGCGTTGGTGGCCCCGAACACTATCACGTTGGCCTCGGTCTCGTTCAGGCCGTCCATCTCCACCAGCAGCTGGTTCTGGGTGCTGTTGGTCTCCGAGCCCCCGCCGAAGGCGTCGTAGAGTATCCTGCGGCGGCCTATGACCTCCAGCTCGTCTATGAAGATGATGCAGGCGCCGTTCGCCTGCGCCAGCATCCGGGCCTGGCTGAAAAGCTTGCGCACCCTGGAGGCGCCGACGCCCACGAAGACCTCCACGAATTCCGAGCCCGACACGGACAGGAACGGCACGCCCGACTCGGTGGCCACGGCCTTGGCCAGCATGGTCTTGCCGCAGCCGGGCGGACCCACCAGCAGCACGCCCTTGAGGATCTTGCCGCCTATGGCCTTGACGCGGCGCCGGTCCTTGATGAGCTGCACCACTTCCCACGCCTCGCGCTTGGCCTCGGTCAGCCCCACCACGTCGGTGAACTTTATGTTCACCCGGCCGGAATCGATCTTCGACTTCCGCATCCGGGAGAAGCCGCCGAACTGTATCATGTAAAAGAGGCCCACGAAGATGAAGGCGTTCAGCGTGGCCCAGGGCAGGCTGATTATGTTGGAAGCGACGATATATTTGCGGGTGTTCTCTTCCATCCCCGCCATATACCAGACCGGGAGCAGGATGATCAGCACCCCCAGCGCGGCAAAAAGGAGCGCCAGCCAGTAGCGCTCGAAGAACATCTTTATTTTGAACCAGACCATAGGCGCCTGAGAAGCCGGGGACATACCTTGCGGCAAGGTGTGTCCCCAATGCCTGATACTCCCTTACTCGTGAATGCCGGGCAGCTTGAACTGTATGGGCCTGTCGCGGTTGGGCACGTACTTGACCACCGTCAGTTTCTTGTTGCCTGAACAGATATAATTATAGCCGTTATCGCAGTTGGAGCTCCCGCCGCAGACGGAGCCCGAGCCGCCGGGGGGGCAGATCAGCCTTTTAAGGTCGCCGCCCACGGCGCCGGTCTCTACCTCGAGCGTGAGCACGTTCCACACCTGTGTGCGCATTATCGCCAGGTTGGCCCCGGAGCCTTTCAGGCTCAGGAAGTTGCCGGACGACTTGCCGTAGCCCAGGTAGTCGCTCACTTTCTCTTCTATGTCGTCCTTTAAGCCCGCGTCCCAGGCGGCGTGCTCGGAGTTCAGGTGCGATTCCAGCTGCCAGCGCCGGGCCGCGTAATAGGAGGCGATCTCCATCTTCTGCACCAGCACCAGCAGGGCGAAGGTCTTGGAGGTTATCAGCACTATTATCACAAAAAGCGGGAACAGCAGCACCACTTCCGTGGTGGCCTGGCCGGGCCGGCCGGACGCGAGGGAGCGGCGCAGGCGCCGCAGCCCCTTAAGCAATCCCGACAATAGCGCCGTTTCCATCATAGCCGCTTTCCGCCCCTATGGGTACAGCCTGGTCTGGTACTTCGGCGTGGGATCGGGCCAGACGCAGTTGTTGCCCGACCCCAGCTGCGGGCACTGGCTGGCGACCAGCGAGTGCACGCAGGGTTTGCCCGGGGTGGTGCCCTCGCAGCTGTCCCAGGCCGACTCCATCTCGTTGAACTTGATGCCGAAATAGTTCTCTTCCACCGAAAAGCTCTGGTAAACGTGGTAGCCGGGGTCGCCCAGCGCCTTCAGTTTGCTGTCTTTGAAGCCGGCCAGCTGGAAGAGCCCGTCCGGGCTGCAGCCGCTGCAGGTGGTCATGTCCACCGGCTTCGGCGTAGTGCCGTCCGGCTCGAAGGTCCCGCCCAGGAAATAAGGCAGCGGGTCCGTGGCGGTGGGCGTGCGCGGCACCTTCGCGTGCAGCATCACCTTTTTAATGTAGCACATGAACATGTCGCCGTTGCAGGTCTTGGGTATGCTGCCGCTGGGGAATTTGTTGGCCTTGAAGCCCTGCTCCAGGCCCTCGTCGCCGCAGCTCAGGAAATTGCTGTGGCACTCCGCGGTGTTGGCGTTCAGGTAATAGGATTTCCTGAAAAAGCTGAAATTGTCGGTCAGGCTCTGGAACACCGACATCTGCGATTCTTCCACCTGCCCCAGCAGGGTGTAGACCTGGCTGTAGAAGGTGAAGATGCGGACCGCGTCGTTCCAGAAAATGTTTATCTTGATGCCCTGGTCCTTGGTTATCAGGGTGAGCAGCGGGTCGTTGGAGGGCGGGTTGTCGTTCATCCCCGGCCTGAAAGTCTCGTCGTAGCCTATATCCCACTTCGGCTTGTCGTCCAGCGGGACAGGGTCCCTTTGAGAGAGGTCCCCGGAGCCGGTGTACCTGGGGTAATTGCCGGCCTCCCAGAGGAACTTATACCTGCACGAGGTGCCTTTGCCGTCGCTTTTCTTCAGGCAGTTCTCGGTGCTTTCGGGGCAGTCCTCGCTGGGGGAACAGGCGTACTGCTCCTTGAAGATCCTGTAGGGGAAGGTCCCGTTCACGTAGGCCGTGCGGTTGAGCAGGTTGGTATAGTCGCCCATCTGTATGAAGGCGGCCGAATCCACCGCGAACTGCTGGCGGATCTTTTCGCGGGAAAGCTTGGCGGTCTCGAAGATGAGGTAGACGAACAGCAGGAGGGAAGGCAGGATGATGAGCGAAGGCATCAGTATCTGCCCGCTCCGCGCGGAAAAGAAGGACAGGATCCCCCCCTCCGCCCCTTTCTTTTTTGCCGCCCTGTTATCCATACGGTCCTGCCCCGCCCTCCGCCCTGTCAAGACGGCGTACCGGCGCCTATGGTCATCCCGACCATGATATAAAAAAGTTTCAGCATGTGCTTGTAGAAGATAACGCTGAACGTCATGGCCATCCCGACGATGACGGCCAGCATCAGCAGGTACTCCACCGTGGTCTGGCCTTTTCTCGCCGCGCGCGCGCAGGCTCTGCTGGCGAGGACTTTGACGCGGACTATATATTTCATAAATACTTTAGTGTGTATGCGCGGTTCTGCGTCGGCTGACCACGAACGCCGGCGGCAGCAGCTTCGCAAGCCGCGGCCCGCCGTCCGTCCGCACCGGGGCGCCCCTTTCCGCCTTCGCGCGCCCCTACTATATATATACCACCAAAAACGGGGAATTTCAAGGGGTATTTTATAATCATTTATTAATTAAGGACAGGGGCGTTTTTTGTCAAGGGGTAAAAAAAAGCGTCCGCCTGAGGCGGACGCTTTTTTCCGTATCCCGCCGGCCGGTTACTGGCCGTCGTCCGGGGAGATAAGGCCCTTCTCTATGGCCCTGACCACCGCTTCCGTCCTGTTGTTCACCGAAAGCTTCTGGAAGATGCTGTTCAGGTGGTTCTTGATGGTCTTCACGCTGCAGTCCAGCGCGGCGGCTATCTCTTTGTTCGAATTGCCCTTCCCGAGCAGCGCCATCACCTTTATTTCCGTGGCGGTCAGCGAATCCGGCGCGTTGTCGTAGCCGGGGGTGCCCATCTGGCGCAGGCCCTGTATGAGCTTGCCCATTATCGGCTGCGGTAT
>CAZJUL010000310.1:0-3681 GCA_964549095.1 uncultured Elusimicrobiaceae bacterium | reverse complement strand
CAGGCCGCAGCGGTTCTTCGCCCGCAGGCCGAACTTGTAAGTCGGGCTCGAGGTCAGGACCCCGGTGGTATAGCTTGTCGCCGTCGAGGGGAGCACGGCCAGCGGGGCGGCGTAATCTATAGTCCCGGTCCCGCTGTCATAGTAGAGCCGGTATTCCGTTATGCCTTCGAAGGGCGATCGTTCCCAGGAAAGGGCTATCGTGTTTCCCGCCAGCGATTCGGCGTACAGATTGCCGGGCGGGGACGGCGTTGAGCCCTGCGTCGTGAATTCCGGCGCCGCGTCATAGCCGGTGTAAGCGCCGCCGCCGCCCAGGTTGCGCACCCGGTAATAATAGGTAGTGCAGGCGGCCAGGTCGGGGTCGCTGTATTCCAGCAGGCCGCCGGCGTAAACGCCCGTGAAGGCCGCGTTATCCGTGGAGCGCTCCACCCTGGCTTCAGTCTGGTCCGGGTTGCCGTTCAGCGTCCAGTTTATGGTAGCGCTGGTGACATACACCGCCGAGGGATACGCCCCGGCCGGCGGGTTGGCGGGGGTCCAGACGGGGACGGCGGCTGGCGAAAGCGGGCCGGAGCCCGAAATATTGACGCCCGCCGTGAGCACGCTGTAAGTCGTGTTGGGCGCCAGGGCTTCCTGTATGAAAGCCGGCGTGACCGACGCTCCGATATTAACCGCCGTGTCGCTGGCCGCGTAGATGTTATAGCCGGAGGCGCCGGCAAGCGCCGCCCAGGTCCAGCTGATCGAAGACGCGCCCAGCGCCGAACCTTCAGGGGCCGCGGTCTGTCCGGGCGGGGCCGGGTAGGTCACGGTCGAGAAAGCCGGGCAGAAATCGCTGTAAAGGCCCGAGCCGTTCAGCGCCCGGACCTTGAAATAATAGGCGGTCAGGGGCGGCAGCCCGTCGGCCGTATAGACCGTGGTAGAAACCGGGATAGAGACCGGCTGGCTGAACGAGCCGTCCGTATCGCGCCAGACCTGGTAGGCCGTCCCGGGCTCCGGGTTGCCGTTGGGGGACCAGTCTATGGTGATGGAGCGCGAGCTTACAAGCAGCGCGGCCGCCTGCGCAGGGACCGCCGCCAGGGTTATCGTGGAGCCCAGGTACGCGTAAGCGCTGCCGCCGGAGGCGCTGTCCGACCGCACCCTGGCGTAGTAGGTAGTGTTAGGTGCCAGCACCGAGAACACCGCGAAAAGGTTCGCCGTCTGGGAAGAAGCGGCGGCGGACGCGAACTCCGCGGCCGTAGCGGCCTGCACAGTGTAGAAGGTGCCGGCAGGATTGCCGTTGGCCGTCCAACCGAGGGTAAAGCCGTCGGGGCCCACGCCGGAGATAAAGGCCGGGACCGGGACCGCGGCCAGCGTCTGCGTGGAGCCGAGCGCGGTATAGCCCGTATGCGTCCCGGCGGAGTTAACCGCCTTCACGCGCAGGGCGTACGCGGTATTGGCAGCGAGGGAGCCGAAAACCGCGCTGGTCCCGGCAGTCTGCGAAGATACCGCGCTGCTGAAACCGTCCGTCGACAACTCCGCAATATAACCGGTGCCGGCAGGATTGCCGTTGGCAGTCCAGTTGGCGGTTACGGCGTCCGCGGCCACGCCGGAGAGGGCCGCAGCCAGCGGCCCGGCCGCCAGGGTTATGGTCGAGCCGAGGGTCGTATAGCCGGTAGGCGTTCCGCCGGAATTCACCGCTTTTACGCGCAGCGCGTAGGCCGTGTTGGGCGTGAGCGTGCTGAAAGCCGCGGTCAGCCCGGTTGTCTGCGAGCTTACAACGCTGGCGAAACCGTCCGACGACGCTTCGGAGATATAACCGGTGCCGTCAGGATTTCCATTGGCGGTCCAGGAGGCGGCAACACCGGTCACTGCAAGGCCTGAGAGCCCGGACGCCAGCGGCTGCGCCGCCAGCGTAACGGTAGAACCTAGCGCCGTATAGCCGGAATGGGTGCCCGCGGAGTTGACCGTCTTGATCCGCGCCGAATACGCGGTGTTGGCCGTAAGAGAGCCGAAAGAAGCGTTCAACCCTGTCGTTTGAGATGAAATTGTATTAGCGAATCCGTCAGAGGAGATCTCGACGATGTAAAGCGTTCCGGCCGGATTGTCGTTCGCGGACCAGGCGGCGGCAAACCCGGAGGCCGTCACGCCAAACAATTCCCCGGCAGCGGGCTCGGCGGTAAGCGTGACCGTTGAGCCCAGCGCGGTATAACCGGTATGCATCCCCGCTGCGTTCACCGCTTTAACCCGTAGGGAATAGGCCGTATTCGACAGCAGGCCGGCGAAAACCGCGCCGAGGTCCGTAGTGGCGGAAGAAGCGGAATTGTCGAAACTGCCGCTGGATATCTCCGCTATGTAGACGGTTCCGGCGGGATTGCCGTTGGCGGCCCAGTTGGCCGTGACCGAGAAGTCGGACAGCCCGGTGAACTCCACGGCCAGCGGCGCCGCAGCCAGGGTATAGGTGGAGACAGCCGGGCTTTCCGGCGTTTCCGTTCCGATAATATTACGCGCTTTCGCCTTGAATTCATATGCGGTATTAGGCGTTAAACCGCTGAATACCGCGCCGGTCCCGGCGCTCCAGCCCGACCAGGTCCAGGTATTGGTGTTGATGGCGAGGTTAGTGCCTGACTGGCCCGCGTCGAGGCCGGTGAACACCGGGCCGTAAGCCGAAGCCGAAACGGAGCTTTCATGCACGCCGGCTAAAGAGACTCCCGACGGGGTTTCTATATATGTCGCCGCAGCGGCGGGGTCGGATACGGCGCTGTAATTGCCGGCGCTGTCCTTTTCCCACAGGCGGAAATAATAACTCGCGTTCGCCGACAGGCCGGCAGGCGAGTAATATTGGGCGGCGCCGGGTTCAACGCCCGTGGTGGAGATATTTATCTGCGCGGAAGCGGTGGACCAGGCAACGCCGGTATATGTGGAATATTGTATATAGAACGCCGCGTCGTTCAGCGCATCTATCCCGCCGTTGTCCCCCCCGGCGGTCCAGGAAAGACCTATCGTATAGCTGGAGAGGGCCAGGGCGGCGAGGCCGGTAGCCTCCGCCGGGGCGTAGACATCCGGCGTCCAGTCCACGTACCGCGAAGCGTCGTTCTCATAGGCAGGCCCGGCCTTCGCGCCCGACGCGTCCAGCATAGTGATCCGCGAGCCCGGGCTGAGGGCGCCGGCGCTCACGTTCACAGCGATAGAGGAGTCCCCGAAACCAACATTAGAGAAGGTCGACACGAACTGCCCGCCCGTGAAGTGCACCGCGGTCGCGCCCGCGGCAAGCGTACCAAAGGTCACGCTTGCAACGGAAAGGGCGGTCCAGGACGACTGGGCCGCGATACGCAGTCCGTGTTGAGGGCCCTGAACGGTGTTGGAAGAGAGTGCTAAACCCCCGGAGTTGCCAGCGTCCAGCAGTATGCCCGCTCCCTGGGCGCCGCCGGTAAAGGCGCCTGAGGACAGCGAAAGGTCCACGTTGCTGCCGGCCCTGAGACCGTAGCCGGCGGCGTTCGTCGCCGCGAACACGCTTCCGCGTATTACGGTACCGGTAGAACGCCAGACATAAGCGGCGGTTGAACCCTGCACATAGCAGCTGTCCAGGGTGAAGGAAGAGACCGTGGCGACGAAGAGGGCCGGGCGATCGGCGCTGCCGCTGGTAATGGTGCTCAGGCTGACCGTATTGCCGATCGAGTCATAAGCCCCGCCCTCCACGAACAGCCCGTA
>CAZJUL010000309.1:1805-3686 GCA_964549095.1 uncultured Elusimicrobiaceae bacterium | reverse complement strand
CGGAAACCACGGGCCTCTTCCCCGACCCCCCGGTCCCGCGAGTGAGGGGAACACGCCGCCGCCACTGCTCAGAATCTAATGTAAGTGTCTACGCGGTTTCGGGGGCGGAGGCGGGGATGGGGAAGGGGGCTTCTTCTTTAAGGCCGTTCAGTGCGCGGGGGAGGCGGCGGCCCAGGCTCCTGAAACCGAACGCCGCCGCTACGGCCACCAGGGCCACCAGCACCCACGGCCCCTGCTGGAATTTAGGACTGATAAGCTCGATAGCGTTCGTGCCCAGAAGAATACCGAGCGCGTGGCCCACCTGCTGGAAAAGCCCCTGGATGCCCAGGTAACGCCCCTTCGCGCCGCGAGGCGCCATATTCGCCCCCAAAGCCTGCAAGCCGGGCGAAACAGCCAGCTCGCCGAAAGTCACCACCACGATAGCCGCCGCCGCGAAAGCGAAAGAAGGGGAGAAACCAAAAGCCAAATAGCCCAGCCCGTACATCACCGAACCCGCCGCCAGCCCCGAAGTTATCCGGTGCCCTTCAAGCCCCCTCGTCACAAAATACTGCAGCAACACCACTATGGCCCCGTTCACCGAAAAAAGCAGCCCTATCTGCGCCTCCGTAAAGCCCAGATAAGTCTTGGAATACAGCGACGAACCCACCACCAGCTGGCTCATCACCGTGCAGATAATGAAAGTGGTCACGCAGAACCGGCGGAAATCCGCGTCCTTCAGCGCCCCGGCCGCCGCCCGGAAATCCAGCCCGCCCATACCCTCGTCGCGCGCCGCGCCCGGCACATCCCGTATGAAAAGCCACACCACCACCATGCAGGCCGCGTAAACCCCGGCCGCGATAAAGAACATCAGGTGGAAGGACGCGCCCGCCAGCAGCCCGCCCAGCGCCGGCCCCAGCGCCCAGCCCGCGTTGGTCCCTATCCGCAGAAAGCCGTAGGCCTTCATCCGCCGCGCCGGCGGGGTAAAATCCGCCACCCAGGCCCGCGCGGACGGGTGGAAGAACGAACCGACGAAGATCCCCAGCGGGTGCAGCAGGAACAGCGCCCAGAGGGGGGCTTCCGCCAGGATCACCCAGCCCATACCCGCGATCAGGACCGCGCGCAGGATAAGCGAGATCATCATCACCCGGCGGCGGCCGATAGCGTCCGAAACCTCGCCGCCCACGACCTGCGAAAAAGAGGCCACGAACATCGACAGCGACAGGAAAAGCCCCACCCACGCCATCGGCACCTGCCGGTGCGCGTTCAGGTAAATGGCCAGGAAAGGGAAAGCCATAGCGTGGCCGGTGGTCATCAGCCCTTCCATCACCGCCAGTATCCAGAAGCCGCGGGGCGCGCTCATATTTAAATCATATCATTTACTTTACGGCGGGGATAAATTCCCTATGATAAACAACCGCAATTTGCTAAAATAGATATACTAAATGCCGGCAATCGAATCCGCACGGACAAGGAAATTACTAGAAAATTTTCAGCAAGTATCCGATAGAATAGCAGCCGCCTGTCTCAAGGGCGGCAGGAACGCTTCGGAAGTAGAGCTTTTAGCCGTCACCAAGTACGCAGACCCGCTGGAAGCCGGCTTCCTTATAGAGAGCGGCAAAGTAAAAGCGGCCGGCGAGAGCAAGGTCCAGGACGCGGAATTCAAATGGGTGGGCGGGAACCTGGCCGCCGCGAGAAAGACCGTTACCCTTCACTTTATAGGCCATCTGCAGAGCAACAAAGCGGCGCGCGCTGTAGAGCTCTTTGACTGGATAGATTCGGTGGACAGCCTGAAGCTGGCCGGGCATATCAGCCGGCACGCCGAAGCCAAAGGCAAAAAGATGCCGGTCCTGGTCCAGCTGAAGCTGGCGGAAGCGGACACGCAGGGCGGCATAAGCCCCGCGG
>CAZJUL010000309.1:0-1795 GCA_964549095.1 uncultured Elusimicrobiaceae bacterium | reverse complement strand
GGAAACTGCCGTTCCTGTGCCCCTCCGGCTATATGGCCATAGCCCCCGAGGCCGGCGATCCTGAAGCCCTCAGGCCGCTCTTCGCGGAAGTTAAGCGGATGTTCGACCGGGACTTTCCCGGCCGCACCAACGAATACGGTTTCCGGAACTATCTTTCGCTCGGCATGAGCGGCGATTTTGAAACAGCGGTCCAGGAAGGGGCTAACTTGCCCAGAATAGGCAGCCTTTTATTCACCTAGTCCGGAGGTCCAATGATCGTAAAAGTGCGTGTTATCCCCAACTGTGATGACAACGAAGTGGTTTCCAGGATAGGCAGCGTACTGCGCGTGAAGATCTGCGCGGCGTCGGCGGACATACAGATAAACAGCATGCTCCGTGATTACCTCTCGGAGTTCTTCGAAGTATCCCCCAAGATGGTCAACATCATCCGCGGCGCCAAAGGCCGGGAAAAGACCGTCGAAATAACCGGCAAGACCGAAGAGCAGCTCAAGAACCTGCTGGATTCGATCCCGTAACAGAACAAGAGTCAGGATTCAGAATTCAGCGGTCAGAATACCGGCGCTGAATTCTGAATTCCCGATTCTGGTCTCCCGCTATGATCCCGCCACGGCTCATCTATAAGAACGGAACGCTGCATATACTGGACCAGCGGCTGCTTCCGCACAAGACCGTTTACATCAAAGCCCGCGACGCGAAGGCGACCGCCAGGGCCATAAAGGATATGGCGCTGCGCGGCGCGCCGCTGATAGGCTGCGCGGCGGCCTGGGGCTTCCCTATGGAACTGGCCGCGGCGAACCCGGCCTCCCGGGCCGAAGCCCGCAGGCTGCTGGCCGAAGCCTCCAAGGTGATAAAGGCGGCGCGCCCCACCGCGCTGGCCCTTTTCTACGCCGCCGACCGGATGACCGCCAAAGCCGAAACCCTGATAACCCGGCAGGGCAGTTTTTCAAAACCCGAATTCAAAAAACTGCTGGCGCAGCTGGAAAAAGAGGCGCGGGCCATTACCGAAGAAGACCGCCGCGCCTGCGCCGCGATGGGCGACCTGGGCGCCGGGCTCCTTAAAAAGAATTCCATAGTCCTCACGCACTGCAACGCCGGCGCGCTGGCCACAATGGGCATAGGCACGGCCGTGGGCGTCATCACCGCGGCCCACAAAGCGGGCAAGGTAAAGTTCGCCTATTCCTCCGAAACCAGGCCCTACCTGCAGGGCGCCCGGCTCACCATCTGGGAACTGCAGCGGGGCGGCGTTCCCTCGGCGCTCATCACGGACAACATGGCCGCCCACATGATGAAGACGGCTGGCATAAACGCTGTCATAGTCGGCGCGGACAGGATAGCCTCCAACGGCGACACGGCCAACAAGATAGGCACCTATTCGCTGGCCATCGCCGCCAAATACCACAAGATACCTTTTTACGTGATAGCCCCTACCCCGACCGTCGACCTTTCGCTGCGCACCGGCGCCGAGATCAAGATAGAAGAGCGCTCGTCCGACGAAGTCACCTTCATCAACGGCCGGCGCATAGCCCCGCGGGGGGTAAAGGCCCGGCACCCCGGCTTCGACGTGACCCCGGCCGCCCTCATCACCGCCATAGTGACCGAACAGGGCGTGATAAAGCCGGTGAACCGGGCGAACGTCCTGAAGAACCTCAAAAAAACGTCCAAGTAACCCATAATGGGGACAGGCTACATTATTTTGGAAATGTAGCCTGTCCCCATTTCTTTTTTTCCGTAATCACTTTGTAACACGGGATTGTTATCATAACTATGTATGACAGAGCCCGTGCAGCGCTATTTC
>CAZJUL010000308.1:0-3686 GCA_964549095.1 uncultured Elusimicrobiaceae bacterium | reverse complement strand
GCCGGCATATAGTGGAATATGAGCAAGCCGGCTCGGCGAAGGCGGCTTATGGGCAGACTGTTCTTAAAACATTATCGGAAAAGCTGGCCGCTGAATTCGGGCGCGGTTTTTCTAAGAGCAACCTGGAATATATGCGCAGATTTTTCCTGTTCTACAGGGAGCGCGTTACAATTGCCCAATCCAAAACTGGGCGATCAGGGCTTGTTTCCCCCGCCATAACAGCGATTGCCCAGTTCAGAACTGGGCAATTCAAAACGTCGGTTTTAGAGCCCTCCCTGTTTAGTGTCGGCTGGACTCATTATGTTTTTTTGATGGGCGTTCGGAACACAGCCGAACGCGGTTTTTATGAAATTGAAGCGGCGGCACAAGGATGGAACCTTGATGAACTTAAACGCCAGTTTAGCAGCGGCCTTTACGAACGTCTTGCGCTTAGCCGCGACAAAGCCGGTATCCGCAGGCTGGCGCGCGAAGGGCAGATAGTCGGCAAACCGGAAGATCTGCTTAAAGAACCTTTGGTGCTGGAGTTTTTGGGTCTTTCCGAACAGGCCCGTTATTCCGAATCCGACCTTGAAAACGCCGTTATAAACCGGATTGAACGGTTTCTGCTGGAGCTCGGCAAAGGTTTTTTGTTTGAAGCCCGGCAGAAAAGATTCACGCTGGGCGAAGACCATTTTTTTGTGGACCTGGTTTTCTACAACCGGCTGCTGCGTTGTTATGTGCTGGTTGATCTCAAAATAGGCAAGCTAACCCATCAGGATCTGGGCCAGATGCAGATGTATGTCAACTATTTTGACCGGCGCGTGAAGACAAAAACCGAAAACGCCACCATCGGCATCGTGCTCTGCAAGAAAAAGCATGAGGCCCTGGTGGAAATAACCCTGCCGAAGGGCGCCAATATCCACGCCCGGGAATATCAGCTTTATCTGCCCAGCAAGGAAGAGTTGCAAAAAAAACTGGGTGAATGGTCCGCTGAAAAGCGTTAGAAATGGCGGGGATAATGGGATCAGCCCGGAGAACGGCATCGACCGGGCCGGCCGGCGCTTAAATCCAAATCATACCGGAAATTTTGTATTATATATGTGATTTAAGACCGGTTCTTTATAAGGCTTATGAGCAAAAGAAGACTCGCACGCGAAAATTGCCTGCAATCCCTGTATCTTGCGGACATAACCACGCTCGAGCATGAAACCATCCTGGCCATGTTCCAGATGCTGGATTTCGCCGGGGACGATAAAGTCTTCGCCTTCTACAAAGGCCTTTTTACCTCCACCATCTCCAACATCGCCAAGATAGACGACATAATAACCACCACCAGCAGGAACTGGAGCCTGGACCGCATGGCCGCCATAGACCGCTGCGTGCTGCGGCTGGCCGTCTGCGAAATGATGTTCCTGGCCGACGCGCCCACGGCCGTCATCATAGACGAGGCCATTGAGATGGCCAAGAAATTTTCCACCGAGAATTCCGGCAAGTTCGTTAACGGCGTGCTGGACAGCATAGCCAAAAAAAACAATATCCCGCCCCCAAAATGACCGGCCGCGCCCCCAGAGAGGAGATAGAGCTCCTGCGCCGCGAGATACGGCGGCACGAGGGCCTTTATTACGCGGCCGACGCCCCGGAGATCTCCGACGGCGAATTCGACGCCCTGATGAACCGCCTCAAGAAGCTGGAGGCGGAGAACCCCGAATTTGCCTCCCCCGATTCCCCTACGCGCCGCGTGGGCGGCGCGCCCTCGGCCGCCTTCGCCCCCGTGGCGCACAAGATACCGATGCTCTCGCTGGACAACTGCTATTCAGAAGAGGAATTCCTGGAATGGGAAAAGCGCGTGCGCGGCGGCCTGAAAGAGGAGCCCTGCGAGCTGGTGGTGGAGCCCAAGATAGACGGGCTCTCCTGCTCCATAGAATACGAGCGCGGCGCCTTCGCGCGCGCCTCCACCCGGGGCGACGGCGAGACCGGCGAGGACGTGTCGCTGAACGTGCGGACCATACGCTGCGTGCCGCTGAAGCTGGGCTTAACGGAGCCGCCGGCTTTCTTCGAGGCCCGCGGCGAGGTCTACATCGACAAGAAGGATTTCGAGACGATACGGGAAGGACAGCTGGCCGAAGGGGCGGAGCCTTTCGTCAACCCGCGCAACGCCGCGGCCGGCTCGCTCAGGCAGAAGGACCCGGCCGTGACCGCCGGCAGAAAACTTAAGTTCTTCGCCCATTCCTACGGCCACCTGGAAGGCCTGGAAGCTCCGGGCACGCACTGGGAGTACCTGGACTACTGCGCCAGGGCCGGATTCCCGGTGCCTAAAATCCGCAGGCTCTGCAAAAATACCGAAGAGGTCCTGACCGTCTACCGGGACTACGCCGCAAAAAGGGCGCAGCTGCCCTACGAGATAGACGGCCTGGTGGTGAAGGTCAACTCGCTCAGGCAGCAGAAGATCCTGGGCTTCACCTCCAAGAGCCCGCGCTGGGCCATCGCCTTCAAGTACCCGGCCCAGCAGGCCACGACCGCGGTGAAGGCCGTCTCTTTTTCCGTCGGCAGGACGGGCGTGATAACCCCGGTGGCCGAACTGGAGCCCGTAAAATGCGGCGGCGTCACCATCTCCAGCGCCACGCTGCACAATTTCGACGAGATAGAGCGCCTGGGCCTGAAGCTGGGCGACAAGGTCGTGATCGAGCGCGCGGGCGAGGTCATCCCGAAAGTGGTGAAGGCCGTGGTGAGCGCCAGGACCGGCGCCGAGCGCGCCGTCCTGCCGCCCAAAGAATGCCCCTCCTGCGCAGCCGCGCTTTTCAAGGACGAAGAGGAAGTGGCGCTGCGCTGCGTCAATCCCTCCTGCCCGGCGCAGTTCAAGCGGGCGCTGCTGCACTTCGCCTCCCGCGACGCGATGAACATTGAGGGCCTGGGCGTCTCCGTCACCGAGCAGCTCGCTGACAGGAAGCTGGTGTGCAGTTTCGCCGACATATACAGGCTGAAGAAGGAAGCCCTGCTGGGCCTGGAGCTGTTCCAGGACAAGAAGGCCGATAACCTGCTGCAGGAAATAGAACAGAGCAAGACGCGCCCCCTTTCAAAACTTATTTTCGCGCTGGGCATAAGGCACATAGGCGAGAAGACCGCGCGCGTGCTCGCCTCCCACTTCGGCACCCTGGCCGCCTTTATGGCCGCCGACGAGGACGCGCTTTCACGCGTGGGCGACGTGGGTCCGGTGATAGCGCAAGCCATAGCCGAATTCTTCAGGTCCGCAGGAACGCGCGCGCTGCTGGCCGAACTTGAGCGGCTGGGGCTGAACATGAAGGAGCCGGAGCGCAAGACCGCCGGGGCGGGGCTGGAAGGCAAGACCTTCGTTTTCACCGGCGAGCTGAAAAGCATGACGCGAGACCAGGCCCAGGAGCGCGTCCGCGAACTGGGGGGGAAAGAGGTCTCAAGCGTTTCCTCAAAAACCTCCTACGTCGTGGCCGGCTCGGACCCGGGTTCTAAATACGAAAAGGCGAAAAAGTTGGGCGTGACGATATTGACGGAAGAAGAATTCCTGAAACTGCTCGGGCAGGGCGGAAATTAATAAGTTTATTGATTGGGCGACCGCAGGCGAAATTAAATGGAGCGGAGGGCAGAGGATTTGTCGAGGAAGGACCTCGCGAGGCCCGAGCGGCCATGTCAACTTTCTGGGTGTAAATTGGGAAGCATGGGCGTAGTCTAGTTCA
>CAZJUL010000307.1:0-3715 GCA_964549095.1 uncultured Elusimicrobiaceae bacterium | reverse complement strand
AAGAGGCGAGCCACGGTGTGGCGAGCCGTGCCCGAAGAGCCAAACCGCCGGCAGGCCCCGCGAACCAGATTTCATCAAATCCATCAGTCATATTTCCGACGGCAGCAGGTGGCCCAGCTTGTGCCGCTTGGTCTTCAGGTAGCGCGCGTTATGCTCGTTCGGGCCTATGACCAGCGGCACCCTGCCTGCTATCTCCAGCCCGTAGCCGCCGAGTCCGGCCAGCTTGCGCGGGTTGTTGGTTATCAGCCGCAGGCGGCGCAGGCCCAGGTCGCAGAGGATCTGCGCCCCTATGCCGTAATCGCGCAGGTCGGCCGCGAAGCCCAGCGCCTCGTTGGCGGTGACGGTATCGTAGCCCTTGTCCTGCAGGCTGTAGGCCTTTATCTTGTTGGCCAGGCCTATGCCCCGCCCTTCCTGCCGCATGTAGAGTATGGCGCCGGCGCCTTCGCGGGAGATCAGGCGCATCGCGGCGCGCAGCTGCGGGCCGCAGTCGCAGCGGCAGGAGCCGAACACGTCGCCGGTGAGGCACTCGGAATGGACGCGCACCAGCGCCGGGTCGCCGATATTCCCGAAGGTCAGCGCGGCGTGCTCCAGGCCGGTCAGCTTCTCCCTGTAGATGGAAATGCCGAAAGTGCCGAACTCCGTGGGCAGGAAGGAAGCCGCCGCTTTTTCCACCAGCGTTTCGTTGCGGCGGCGGTAGGCTATGAGGTCGGCTATGGAGCCCATCTTCAGGCCGTGCCGCGGGGCGAAGCGCGCCAGCTGCGGCAGGCGGGCCATCGTGCCGTCGGGGTTCAGGATCTCGCAGATGACGCCGGCGCCGGAGAGGCCGGCCAGGCGCACCAGGTCGGCGCAGGCTTCGGTATGGCCCGCGCGGGCCAGCACGCCGCCGGGCCGGGCCTTCAGCGGGAACACGTGGCCGGGGCGGGTGAGGTCCCCGGGCAGCGCGCCGGGGTCCGAGAGCACCTTGATGGTGCGGGCGCGGTCAGCGGCTGAAATGCCGGTGGTGACGCCTTTGGCCGCGTCCACGGAGATGAGCCAGCTGGTCTTGTACGGGTCCCCGTTCTCGCGCTCCATCCTGAACAGGTCCAGGGCCGCTGCCCTGTCGGCCGTCAGCGGGGCGCAGATCAGGCCCCGTCCGTAGCGGGCCATGAAATTTATTTTCCCGGCCGTGGCGAAGCGGCCCGCCAGCAGCAGGTCGCCCTCGTTCTCGCGGCCTTCGTCGTCGGTGATTATCACCATGCGCCCGCGTCTTATATCGCCGATGATGTCTTCGATGGGAGAGAATATCTTTTTTGCCATAAAAAAACCCCGGAGCGGTCTCCAGGGCGTATGCGCGCGGCCCTAAGGCAAAGCCTTTGGCCCGCTTTAAGTTCTTCTTTCATCCGGACTTTACCGTCGACTTCGGAGTTTCACCGAATCTGCCTCCCTTAACGAGGGAGGCTTGCGGGTTATACCGCCGGTGGGGAATCGCACCCCGCCCTGAAGAGCTCGAAAATAGTTTAGCAAATTTACGGCGCGGCCGCTTTTGCGCTCAGTCTTTACCGCCGGCTGCCGCGGCAAGTCCGGCCAGCTGCTCCAAAGCTTTTTCTTTCCGGCGGGCGAATTCGCGGGCCTGGTCCGGGGTGACCTGGACGAAGCGGATATTCTGGCAGGTACCGTACTGGCCCAGCAGGTCCACGTCGGCGGAGATGACATTGAAGATGCGCGGATAGCCGCCGGTGGTCTGGCGGTGGCGGAGCAGGACTATGGGGCCCTCCGGCGTCAGCTGCACGGTCCCGTCGGCCACGGCTTCGGAGATCATGCCCTCCGGTCCGTATTTCAGCCGGAACTCGCCGGCCAGCCGCATCCCCATTTTGTTGATGAACTGGGTGGTCCGCCAGGAATTATTGAAGAACAGCCGCGGCTCCTCGAGGCGCCCGTATTCGGGCCCCGGCAGCACGCGGATGCGGCCGGCGGGATCGGCCCAGTCGCCGAGCTTAGAGAACGGCACCGCGCCGGTACCGGGAGGGGTACCGCCGCCCGTCCCGCCGGGACGGAAGCAGAAGTAGGTGCGCAGGCCGTACTGCCTGTCGCCGAAAGTTATTCGGTCCCCGCGCCCGGCGTCACAGACCCGGCTGTGCTCCGCGCCGCGCTCTTTCCCGCCGGAGCGTACGCGCGCCGGGCGGCAGGCGCCGGTCAGCACGAAATGGCCCGGGGCGGTGATCTCTATTTCAGGGGCTTCCAGTATCTCCAGCGCGGGCCTGCCGGGCGGGTTGCCCAGCATCAGGTTGCCGCGCATAAAAGAAAAACAGTCCATCGCGCCGCCTGGCGTCACGGCCAGGTCCTGCCGGCCGTAGCCCGGCAGCGTCACGGTTTCGCACATCCCGGGCCTGAGCAGCCGGAAGCCCGGCTCGGCGGCGGCGCGCTCCTGGGCGCCGGTTTCAGCCGGCCCGATCAGGCGGCGCAGCCGGGCGGCCAGGTCCAGGGCGATGGGGGAATCCGAATGGACGCAGATGGTATCCGCGGCGAGCGCCTTCCACACCGGGGGGCCCGCAGGTTCCCGGCTTGCGTTAACGCGCCGGCGCTGGATTATTTCTTCCGCCTGGGCGACGGCCGCCGCAAGCACGGGGATGGCGGCGCGGCGCTCCGAACGGTCCACGAGGCGCAGCCGCCGGGCGGCCTTATCGTATTCATACCGCCGGTCCACGAAGGCCTCGCGCAGTACGGCTATGCCGCGTTTCTCGGCGGCGGCCGCTAATTCCGTGTTCGCGGGCGCCAGTATTTCCCGGACGCCGGCCCGCTTCAGCCAATCGACGAGCGCCCCGGCCAGGCCGGGCACGCGGCAGGCTTCGCTGTAAAGCGCGCCGTGAAATTTCACGCGCCGCACGCCGGGCAGCAGCGCCAGCTGTTCGGCCAGCGCCGCGAGCAGCGCCCGCTCCGGAATGCGCATCGCCCGCCGCCCGAAATTCTTCCGGTCGGGGTAGGAGAGGTGCGCGGCCAGCCCGACGCCGTTCTTTTCGGCCAGGTCGCGGAACGCCTTCACGCTGGCCCTGTCGCCGGCGTGGCCGCCGCAGGCCAGGTTGGCTATATCGACGAGCTCCATGAGCTTCCTGTCCAGGGGGTTGCCCGGGCCGCGCTCGCCAATGTCGCAATTTATAAGCATCAGCCGCGCATCCTTTTAAAGATCACCGTGTCGCCGGGCTTGATGTCCTTGAGCAGCTCCGGGGTGGTCATGCCCAGGATATTCCAGCCGCCGGGGGACTCTTCCGGGTACACGCCGGCCTGCTCGCCGCCTATCGCCACAGCGCCGGCCGGCACCCTGAGCCGGGGGGAATCCAGGCGCGGGGTGACCAGGGCCGGGTCGAGGCCCAGCAAATAAGGAAAATGGGGACGGAACCCGATCATGGCCGCCATGTACCGGCCGGCGGTATGGCGCCTGATAATTTCTTTCTCGGCGAGCCCGGTCAGCCGGGCCACCCGCGGCAGGTCCTCTCCGCCATAGACTACGGGCAGGATATGCCGGGCGGAGCGCCCCAGCAGCTCCTTTTCCGCCGACGGCAGCGAAGCGAAACAGGCGTCCACCGCCAGGCGCACCGCCTGCCAGTCGCAGAGCGGGTGGGCGTGCACGGCCAGCGCGGTGTATGAGGGTACCAGGTCGAGCACACCCAGGGCCGGCAGGGTATTGCCGGCTTTCAGCCGCCGGTAAACCCAAAGCACCCGCAGCGAGGTCAGCCGCGAG
>CAZJUL010000306.1:0-3724 GCA_964549095.1 uncultured Elusimicrobiaceae bacterium | reverse complement strand
GACGCCTTCAAACACAATAGCGGCGTTTCCGGAGAGCCCTGCCTGACCTACGCCGAAAAGATCGGCATCGGGACCAGGAAATACAGGCTGGTGGAGATAAAATAGCACCGCTTCCTCATACTGGCGGTTTGGCATTTTCCGAAGTTTGCGGTACAATATACCTATGCGGCGCATCCTTCCCTTGTTTTTCTCCCTTTGCCTCGTCTATGTCGTATTAGCTGAGACGACGCATAACCACGCTCAGGCCGCCGACGAGCCCTGCCCGGCCGTCTGTTTCTGCACCTGCTGCGGCGCAATCTGCGCCAGCCCCGCTTCGAAGAGCTCTGTCGTTCCGGCAGATACCGGCATTACGGCGGCGTTTTTTTTTGAGACGGTTTTCATCCCCCGGCTCGCGGAAGACGAGATCTTTCACCCACCCGCCGTTTAACTCTCCGCAGTAAGGTTTTTCCACAACAACATATCCGGTCCGACGCGCCTGTTGCGGCGTTATCTGAATCAGCTGGGCTTAGCCTTTGGAGGCCCGTGTGAAAATATTATCGCGTGTTCTGTGCATTGCGTTCTTATTCCCGGCGCCGGGGTTTTCCGCGATGGAAGAGCAGGAGGGCGCGGGCCTGAACCTGGCCGCCATCGCGGCGGAAGCCAAGACGAACAACCCCTCTTTAGGGGCGGCAAGACGCCGGCTGAGCCTGCTGGAAGCCGAGATCGAGGTAAATTCTGCCTTCCCGAATCCCACCCTGGAAATAGACCAGGCCGTCTCCCCCGGCTCGGACGGGTACGAAGCGAAGCTCGCGCAGCCGGTGCCGCTTACGCGCCGGGCGGGCACGGCCCGCGCGGCCGCGCAAGCCCGCTATGAAGCCGCCCGGAAGGAGCTGGAAGCCCTTGAAAGCCGCATTCTCAGCTCGGTCCGCAAGGCCTGGTACTCCCTGCGCATAGCCAGGGAGCGGCGCAATTTCGAAGAGACAAACGTTAAATTCTCGATGGACCTCCTGAACAAGATAGAGATGCGCCTGCAGACCGGGGAAGCTGGCAATTCCGACCTGGCGCGGGCCAAGGTCGAGACCACCCGCAGCGGGTATCGTCTGCAGGAAGCCGAAACCGGAATAAACGCGGCCGCGGGCGAACTTAACGCTTTGCTGGGCCGCAGGCCGGACGCACCGCTGGCCATAAACGGGGACGCCGGCTTCAGCCTGGCGCCGGTTCAGCCGGCCCTTGAGCCGCTTGAAAGGCATACCGCGCTGGCCCTGGCGCGACGCGCCGAGCTCCGGGCACTCTCGCTGAGCGGCAAAGCCGCGGACCTGACCGCGACCTGGGAAAAAAGCCTGCGCCTGCCGGTGCCGGAACTGGGACTGATCCGCGGCAGTAGCGGAGGCGGCTATTCAAGGCTGTTCCTGGGGCTGGAACTGCCGCTGTGGTACAACAACAAGGGCGGAATAAGCAGGGCAGCGGCCCAAAAAGCCGCATTAAGCTTCGAGGAGAAGCTCCTGGACCTGGCGATACGCGGCGAGGTTTACACGGCCTGGCTGGAGCTGGGCCTGGCGAAAAAAAGGCTCGCGGGCGCCCGCGAAACCGTCTTCCTGCTTAACGACCTGCGGCGGGCGGCGGCGCAGGATTATCTTTCCGGCAAGATAGGCCTGACGGCTTTCTACGAAACCAACCGGGTTTTCCTCGAGGAAAACATCAGTTATCTGGACGCTTTGCAGGAATATTACGAAAAGACCGCGCAGATGGCCGCGGCGACGAACAGCGGGGAGGAACAATGAGGATCCTGATCGGCATATTGATATCAGCGGCAATGCTGGGAGCTTACGCCTGCGGCGACAAGCCCACCGCGGCCACGGAAAAGCACGGGGAAGAGGCCGCAGAAGCCGGTCACGCAGGACACGGCGCCGGGGATGAACACGGCGAAGAGGGCGGCGGCCGCGTGGAAATTACGGCCGCGGCCCAGAAAGAAGGCGGTATAAGGACGGAAACCCTGCGCCGGGCTTCGGTAGCCGAAACTTTCCAGGCCATGGGCCGGGTAATGCAGGACGCGCAGAAACCGCACCATGTTACCGCCGGCGGTACAGGCCGGGTGCAGGCTCTTTCAGCCGCGCTCGGCGCCGCGGTAGGTCCCGGGGACGTGCTGGCGGTCATAAAAACGCCTTCAGGCGCCGAAGCGCAGGCAACCGCGCCCCGCAAAGGCATTGTGACGGCGATACACGCCGCCGAGGGCGACCAGGTGAACGAGATGTCTTTCCTGTTCACCCTGACCGAGATCGACCCGCTCTGGGGCGTGCTGGATATTCCCGAGCGCAGCCTTGAGCTGGTAAAGCCGGGGCAGAAAGCCGGAATAAAGACCGCCGCCTACCCGGGCGCGGTGTTCAGCGGCACCGTAGTCTCCCTTTCGCCGGAGATAGACACGCTTAGCCGCACGGTGAAAGCCAGGGTCTCTATCGAAAACCCCGCCGGCCTGCTGAAGTTCGGCATGTTCATAGACGCTTCGGTGCGCACCGGCGGCTATTTCCAGGGCGTGGCGGTGCGCGCCGACGCCGTACAGAACGGGCCGGAAGGCGCCTTTGTCTTCGTCAAAACAGGGGCGACTGTTTTTACCGCCAGGCCCGTGGTGACCGGCCGGGAGAAAGACGGCCTGGTGGAAATAAAAAAAGGGCTGTCGCCCGGCGACAAGGTGGCGGTGGAAGGCGCTTTCCTCCTCAAGTCGGAAATGATGAAGGCGGAGATGGGCGAGGACGAACATGCTCATTAAAGCGATCTATTTTTCCATACGCCATAAGTGGCTGGTGCTGTCGGCCGCGTTCCTGACGGCCTGCGCCGGCGCGGCCGCGCTGCGCACTCTGCCCGTGGACGCCTTTCCCGACGTGACCAGCGTCCAGGTCGAGACAGTCTCCGTGGCGCCCGGCAAGTCCCCGCTGGAAGTCGAGAAGCTGGTGACTTACCAGGTGGAAAATTCGCTGCGCGGGCTGCCCGGCCTTACGCAGCTGCGCTCCGCCTCCAAGTACGGCATCTCCGTAGTTACGGCGGTCTTCAAAGACGGAACGGACCTGTATTTCGCCAGGCAGCAGGTGTCCGAACGGCTCACCGAGGCGCGCGAAAAGCTCGGGGAAGGAATAGAGATAGCCATGGGGCCGCCGGCCACGGCCATGGGCGAGATCTACCAGTATACGCTCGAGACCGGGCGGCCGGACGAAACCCCGGAGCAGCTGGCCGAACTGCGCACCCTGGAGGACTGGGTGGTGGCGCCGATCCTGAAAAGCGTCGGCGGCGTGGGCGATATAAATTCATTTGGCGGCTACATAAAGGAATACCAGGTGGTGGCGCTGCCGGACCGCATGACGCAGTACGGCGTAAGCCTGAAGGAGCTTTACGACGCTATCGGGCGCAACAACTCCAATGTGGGCGGCGGCCTGCTCGAGGCCTCGGGAGAGCAGCTCCTTATCCGCGGCCTGGGCCTGATAAAGAGCGCGGAGGAACTTGGCGAAATAGTGGTGGCGGACCGGGGCGGTTCTCCGGTGCTGATAAAAGACCTGGCCCGCGTCCAGGAGGGTCATGCCGTGCGGCAGGGCGCTTCCTGGATAGACGGGAAAAAGGAGGCGGTGGGCGGAGTGGTGATGATGCTGAAAGGCGAGAACAGCCGCCAGGTCGTTGCCCGCGTGCACGAGAAGGTGGCGGAGATAAACTCCGGCACCCTGCTGCCTCCGGGCATCAGGATCGCCCCCTTCTATTCGCG
>CAZJUL010000305.1:0-3735 GCA_964549095.1 uncultured Elusimicrobiaceae bacterium | reverse complement strand
ATTATTTAAAGAAGCACCCCGGCGGCTACACCTGCCACTATATCAGGGATTGATCCAAGAGCGGCCGCCGGAACCCGTTCCTCCGGCAAAGATCCACGCCCGGACGATCGGACCCTCCCGGCCCGCGAAGTCCACCGAACCGACGCAGACTGCGGAAGCCAGCGCCTTGACGGCCGCCACCCGCGGCCTTATCCTGCCGGCCATCCTTTCCGCGGCGCGTATCACGATAAATGGATCAGGAACGCAATAAATCCGCAATTGCGCGACGCTATAGTATTATTGTGGCCGGGCGCGTTGCCGCGTCCGGCGCCGGGAGGTTTTTATGAAAGCATTAATACTCGCCATCGCCGTTATGTTCCCCTCCCTGATCTTCGCGGCGGATATGCTGAGCGTGGCCGCGCGGCAGGTGAACGTGCGCAGCGGTCCCGGCAGCGAATACGACGTGGTCTGGCAGGCCGTCAGGCATTATCCGCTCGAGGTCATCGATACCGACGGGAACTGGATAAGGGTCAGCGATTATGTGAACGACGAAGGCTGGATACACAAAGGACTCCTTTCCGAAACTCCCGCCGTGGTGGTAGTGTCGGAGAACGCGAACATCAGGGAGGGGCCGGGCAGGGAATACGACGTCCTCTGGATAGCCGCACAGGAATACCCGCTGAAAGTCCTCGATACCCAGGAGGACTGGTACAAGGTCTCGAACGGCGGGGCTCCCCTGGGCTGGATACATAAAAGCGTGACCTGGGGCTTCGCCACGCGGCCGGAACTGGAGCGGCAAACACCCCTTTGACGCCCGGAAGGCCGCGGATAATAGAAGCCGCCCTTTAACAGCCTATGCCTCTGAACACTGTTCTTTACCGGCGACTCCGCGGTCCGCTACGAACTTTTTTTTCGGCTTCGCTCATCTTCCTGTTCGCCCGCCCGGCCGCGCTGGGCGCGGACTACGACATTTCATATCTCTGGCATCCGGACCCGGCCAGCGTTGCCGCTTACAGGACCAGGGTCGCGAAGATACTCGGGCCGGAAGTCGCCGGAAAACTGCGCGTGGTCCGGGGCGCGGACAACTACGGGCTGATCTACCGCCGCCGCGGCGGCCTCGATTCCGCCAGGACCGTCGCCAGAGCGCATTCGCGTATTCTGTCCTCGCGGGGGCTTCAGCCCGCCGCCTGGGTCCCGGCCCGGAACTGGGCGGCGCGAAGAACGCCGCCCGCGCAGGAGACCCCGACCGACGAACCGCGCGCCGAACCGGCCCCCTCCGGGCTTGAGGCCGATATCGAGGCCCACATCAAGGACCTGCGCAGGCGCGGCCTCATAGGGCCGGCTGAGCGCACCGCCTGGGCCGTTTACGATCTCTCTTCCGATAAAAAACTCGTCAGCATCAACGAAGACCTGCCGCTGTCGGCCGCAAGCCTGATAAAACCTTTTATCGCGCTGGCCTATTTCCACGAAGCGGCCGCCGGGCGCGCGCCCTATGACTCCCGGGTACGCGCGCGTATGGAGCGTATGATAAGGGATTCCGACAACGCGGAAGCCAACTGGTTCTTCCGCCGCCTGGGCGGCCCGGCGGCGGTACAGCGCCTGCTCAAACGCAATTACGGCGCCCTGCTGCGCGGCATCTCCATCGTGGAATATATCCCGCCCGGCGGCCGCACTTACCGCAACAAGGCGTCCGCGCACGATTACAGCCGCTTCCTTCACGCGATGTGGAACGGGCAGCTTCCCCGGTCCTCCGAGATCAAACGGCTGATGAACCTGCCCAAGCGGGACCGGCTCTACACCTCCGTCCCCGGGGTCCCGGAAGGCGTGGAGGTGTACGACAAGACGGGCACGACCAGCCGCCTCTGCGGCGACATGGGGATACTCGTCGCAAAAGAAGCGGACGGAGAAGCTCTTCCCTACATCATAGTCGGCGTGATAGAAAGCGGCAGGTCCTCACGGGATTTTTACCGCTGGATGCGCACCCGCGGCGATGTTATACGGCAGGTCTCTGAAATGGTCTACCGGGAAATAGCCGGCCCGCTCCGCAGCCGGGAGCCGGGGCCCTTTAACGCCGGCGCGGCCTCCGGTGGAGGCAGTGCGGCGGTCGTCAATCGCGCGAAAGTCACGGACGGAAGCATTTAGCCCGCCGGGCCGGGGCCTTGCGGAAGTTCAGGAATGCGGTCAATTTATCCGGGTTCCGTCGGCGGAGCTGAAGAAGTGCATGTGTTCGCGCTTGAAGGTGAACCAGGCCCGGGTCCGGGCCGGCGGCCATTTCAGCGTAGTAGAGCAGCGCAGCGGAACCCCCGCGGCGGAAAGGGTAAGCGTGGTAAGCGCGCCGGTAGGCTCGCAAAGGTCCACCGCCGCCTCCAGCCAGCCCGGGCGCGCTTCAGGGGAAGCTTCGAGGTCTTCGGGGCGGATGCCGCAGGTGAGGTCTTCCACGCCGGCCTCGGCACCGGTCAGCACATAACCCATCGCCTGCATTTCTTTTTTGGCCAGGATGTTCATCTGCGGCGTGCCGATAAAGGTGGCGACGAAAATATTTGCCGGGTGCTCGTAGATCTCGTTCGGGGTGCCCACCTGCTGTATCTTCCCCTCCTGCAGTATCACTATCTTGTCGGACATGGTCATTGCTTCTATCTGGTCGTGCGTGACATAGATGACCGTGCCCTTTACCTTCTTAAAGAGCAGCCTCAGCTCGCCCCGCGTCTTGTCCCTGAGCTTGGCGTCCAGGTTCGAGAGCGGCTCGTCGAGCAGGAACACCTTGGGATTGCGGACCAGCGCGCGGGCCAGCGCCACCCGCTGCCGCTGCCCGCCGCTCAGCGCCCTGGGCTTGCGCGCGAGCAGCGCTTCAAGACCGAGCATTTCGGTAGTGGCTTTCACGCGGGCCGTTATCTCGGTCTTATCTATTTTTCTCAGCCGCAGGCCCAGCGAGATATTATCCTCGACGGAGAAATGCGGATACAGCGCGTAGTTCTGGAACACGAAAGCCATGTCCCTGTCGCGCGGGGCCACCCGGTTCATGTCGAGGGCGCCTATCGTCAGGCTGCCGGAGGTCTGCTCCTCCAGCCCCGCTATTATCCTGAGCAGGGTGGTCTTTCCGCAGCCGGAAGGGCCAAGCAGCGAAACGAATTCCGTGTCCTTGACGGTGAACGAGATATCGCGCAGGACGGGGCGCGGGGCCCCTTCGAAGGTCTTGGAAATATTGGTCAATTCCACTTCAGCCATAAATTAGCCTCTCAATAATACAATGTCAATTTTCCGCCCGTGCGGCCCGGCTTGTGCCGTATTTTAAGCGTCACGCCGGATCCATCCCCGCGCGAATGGACTTTAGCTCCGTCAGCGGTGACGGATGAAACACTGATGCCCGTGAAAGCTATCAGATCTGTTTCCGCCGACGCCGTACCGTAAGCGATCTCCATACCCCGGTTCGTGTAGTTAATGGAGGTTATCTCGCAGGTGGCGTAGCGGATCATACCGCCGGTTTTAAGCTTGTAATGCAGCGGGACTATGACGGCGGACCTGTTCCGCATCAGGAGCGGGAAGTCTATTTTATCGCCGTTGAAATCCGCCTTTATCCGGCCCGGCGTCACATCGTCATGGTAGTTGGCCACAAGCAGGAACCCGGACTCTTTATCCCTGCGCAACATTGTGATCAGGTCATAGCCGCCGGTTTCGACGCTTTTTTTCACGCCGAGCTCGCGACAGACCGAGTCGAAGGCCGGCTTGAAATAGTCGAACTTATCGGAGAAATGGAAG
>CAZJUL010000304.1:0-3741 GCA_964549095.1 uncultured Elusimicrobiaceae bacterium | reverse complement strand
CCGCACCGGCGCGGTGAGCGCGATGTACCGCATTGTGTTCCAGGACTGGTCCAAAGAACAGGCTGTGGACGAACTTATGAACGGCGGTTACGGCTTCCATTCCATGTATAAGAACATCCCCGAATTGATCCGCCAGGCCGACATCGAGAGCATCAGGAAGAAGGTCCACGCGCCGTGACAGCGGCCGTCAGAAAATAACCGCGCCCGGATCAATTCCGGCCGGTCAGCTCTCCTTGAGGCCGAGTTTCCTGAAGACCCAGATGGCCGGGCACCAGCCGGTGAAGGCGGACTGGAACAGGTTCGCCCCGACAAAGGCCGTCAGCCACAGGAATTTAACGTCGACATAAACCGCCAACCCCAGGCTCAGCAGGACTATCAGCCCCGCCAGCAGCCTTAACGCTTCATTCAATTTCATGGCGTCCTCCGCGGCATTTATTCACCGGTATAGCCCAGCGCCTCGTCGGTAGTTCCGCCGGGTTCGGCGGCCGTCTTCCGGAGGTGGGCGTCCCTGAGCTTGCTCTTGAACGCCAGGTAATACAGCACCGGCACCGCCACGCGCGACAGCAGCGTGGCCGCTACCTGCCCGGCTATCAGCGAGATAGCCAGCCCCTGGAATATCGGGTCGAACAGTATCACCCCGGCGCCGGCGATGACAGCCAGGGCCGTCAGCAGCATCGGGCGGAAACGCACCACGCCGGCCTCTATGACGGCCTCGGCCAGCGGCATGCCGTCGCGTATCTTCAGGTTGATGAAGTCCACCAGTATTATAGAGTTCCTCACCACTATGCCGGCCGAGGCGATGAAGCCTATCATCGACGTGGCCGTGAAGAACGCGCCCATCCCCCAATGCGCCGGGATGATGCCGATCAGCGCCATCGGTATGGCCGCCATTATTATCAGCGGCGTCAGGAAGTCTTCGAACCAGGCCACCACCAGTATGTAGATGAGCACCAGCACCATCGCGAAGGCCAGGCCCAGGTCCCGGAAGACCTCGTAGGTGATCTGCCATTCCCCGTCCCACTTTATGGCCGTTTCGGAGGCGCTTACCGGCTGGCGGGTAAAGTACTGTTTTATTTCCGCGCCGCGCGCGCGGGACAGCGCGTCTATTTTGGCTTTCAGGTCCAGCACCGCGTAGACCGGGCTTTCGGTGCCGCCGGAGATGTCCGCGGTCACGTAGATCACGCGCTGGAGGTTCTTGCGGTATACCGGCCGGTTCTCCAGGCCCGCCGACGCCGTCACGAAACTGGCCATCGGTATGACGTTGCCGTTGGGGGAGAAGAATTTTATTTCCTGCAGCGTGGAGAGCCGCCGGCGCTTCTCCGGGGCCAGGCGCAGGCGTATGTCCACGGCTTCGTTCTCGTCCTCCACGTGCGCGGAGTCTATGTCCGCGCCGGACAGCGAGAGCGCCGCGGTCTGCACTATCTCCGAGGCGGCCACCCCGTTCAGCGTGGTCTTCTCGCGGTCCACCGCCAGCCGGGTTATGGGCTGGTCTTCGGGCATATACGAGTCCACGTCCACTATCCCTTCGGTGCCCCTGAGTATGTTCTTTATCTCTTCCGCCAGGGCCGCCTGGTTGGCGGGGTTCGGGTCGAAAACCTCCACCAGCATTGTGGCCATCACCGGCGGGCCGGGGGGAACCTCGGCCACCTGCAGCCTGGCGCCGTAGCCGTCGGCTATTTTTTTCAGCGGCCCCCGCACGGCCACGGCTATGTCGTGGCTCTGGCGCTTGCGGGCGCCTTTTTCGGACAGGTTCACCTGTATGTCGGCCTGGTAGGGCTCGCGCCGCAGGAAGTAGTGGCGCACCAGCCCGTTGAAATTATACGGGGCGGAGGCGCCGGCGTAAACCTGCAGGTCGCGCACTTCCGGCACGCCGGCCAGGTAGGCCGCCATCTCCCCGGCGGCGCGCTGCGTGCGTTCCAGCGACGAGCTTTCGGGCATATTGATTATCACCTGGAACTCGTTCTTGTTGTCGAAGGGCAGGGTCTTGAAGATCACCAGCCTGAAACCCACCATTGCGAGCACGGCCGCCAGCAGGCCGGCGGTCAGGAGCAGGAATTTTTTGCCGTTGGCGGGCTTGTAAATGAGCTTCTTCATCAGGCCGCGGTACAGGCGGTCCAGCAGGCCTTCCTGTGGGTTCGCGCAGTGCTTCATAGGCCAGCGCTCCACCACCTTCGCGTAAAGCCAGGGCGTGAAGGCGAAAGCCACGCCCAGCGAGAACAGCATTGCGACGGACGCGCCTATGGGTATCGGGCGCATGTACGGCCCCATCATGCCGCTGACGAAGGCCATCGGCAGTATAGAGGCGATGACGGTCCAGGTGGCGAGTATGGTGGGGTTGCCCACCTCGTCCACCGCGTTGAGGATGTTGCGGAACAGCGAGTTCTTCCGGTTCAGCGCGCAGTGGCGGTTTATGTTCTCCACCACCACGATGGCGTCGTCCACCAAAATGCCTATGGAGAAGATCAGGGCGAACAGGGTTATGCGGTTCAGGGTGTAGCCGTACAGGTAATAGACCAGCATGGTCAGCGCCAGCGTGACCGGGATGGCCACCAGCACCACGGCGGCTTCGCGCAGGCCCAGCGTCAGCGCTATAAGCAGGGTCACGGACAGCGTGGCCAGCAGCATGTGGTAGATCAGCTCGTCGGATTTGGCCTTGGCGGTCTCGCCGTAGTTGCGGGTGACGGTGATGTTTATGCCGTCGGCGAGGTCGCGGCCTTTCATGGCTTCCACCTTGGCCAGCACCGCGCGCGAAACTTCGGTGGCGTTGGCGCCGCGGCGCTTCGCCACGGAGAGGGTGACGGCCTGCCGCTGCACGGCGTCCTTCACGGCGGAGGCGGGCCCCTGCAGCATGGTGACCGAGCGCTCTTCCTCGTCCGGGCCGTCCTTCACGGCGGCCACTTCGGACAATTTTACCGGGCGGCCGTCGAACACGCCGACCACTATGTTCCTGAGGTCGGCCGCGCTGCGTATGAACGCGTCCGTTTCCGCCAGCAGCTTGGTGTCGCCCTGGTTGTAATGGCCGGCGGGCAGGCGGGCGTTGGACATTTTGATTATGCCGGCCAGCATAGGCGGGGTCAGGCGGTGCCTGGCCAGCGCGGTCGGGTCGAAATGCACTATGAACTGGCGCTTGTGGCCGCCGATGATGCGCGTCTCCGAAACGTCGCCTACCGCGTTTATCTCGGTCTGTATGCGGGCGGCCGCGCGGCGCAGCTCGTAATCGTCCCTGCCTTCGCCCCAGAGCGTCAGCGCCAGGACCGGGACGTCGTCTATGGCCCGGAATTTTATAAGGGGCTCGCCGGCGCCGGGCGGGAAGAGGTCCTTATTGTCCATCGTTTTAGTATAGATGAGGTTCGCGGCCGTTTCGGGGATGGTGCCCACCTTGAAGCGCACCGTGAACATTGCGAAGTTAGGCTGCGCTATGGAATAGATGTATTCCACGCCCGGGATCTCCCAGAGCTTGCGCTCGCCGACTTCCACCAGGTGCTTTTCTATCTCTCCGGGGGCGGCGCCGTAGAACGGGACCATGATGTCGAACATCGGGACGTTTATCTGCGGCTCTTCTTCGCGCGGCAGCTTGAAGGTGGAGAAGACGCCCAGCAGGATGAAGGTCACTATCAGGATGGGGGTTAGCCGGGAGCCGATGAACGCCGCGGCCAGGCGCCCCGCCATTCCGTATTTCGGGAACAGTTCGTTCTGCATTTTGTTCTCCATAGGATCATTTCCCGCCAAGCTTGCCGGACA
>CAZJUL010000303.1:0-3749 GCA_964549095.1 uncultured Elusimicrobiaceae bacterium | reverse complement strand
TGGATTTGCCGTGGTCCACGTGACCGATGGTCCCTACGTTGACGTGCGGCTTGTTTCTGTCGAACTTCGCTTTTGCCATTGTTAATCTCCTTGGTTTTGTTTGGTACTGATGCTACACGGCCTCGGCGGCTTGAGTCCGCTTTTCGATGACCGTTTTCGCGACATTGGCCGGCACTTCTTCGTAGTGGCTCGGCTCCAGGGTAAAGGAAGCGCGGCCCTGCGATACGGACCGCACCACTGTCGCGTATCCGAACATTTCCGACAGCGGCACCGTGCCCTTTATGAAGCGCACATTGCTCCTGCTGCCCATTTCGGAGATCTTGGCGCGCCTGGAGTTCAGGTCGCCTATCACGTCGCCCATGTTCACCTCGGGCGTAAGCACCTCGAACTTCATGATGGGCTCCATCAGGTAAGGCGAGGCCTTTTTGCAGGCGGCCCTGAAAGCCATGGCGCCCGCTATCTTGAAAGCTATTTCGGAAGAGTCCACTTCGTGGAAGGACCCGTCGGTGAGTATCACCTTCACGTCCACCATCTGGAACCCGGCCAGCGCACCGGCCTCCATGGCCTCGCGGCAGCCCTTTTCCACGGCGGGGATGTATTCCTTGGGTATGCGGCCCTGCTTCACGTCGTCCACGAACTCGAAGCCCTTGCCCATCGGCTGCGGCTCTATGCGCAGCCACACGTGCCCGTACTGGCCGCGGCCGCCGGACTGCCTGATGAACTTGCCTTCCTCTTCGGCCGGCCTCTTGATGGATTCCCTGTAGGCCACCTGCGGCCTGCCCACATTGGCCTGCACGTTGAATTCCCGCTTGAGGCGGTCCACTATGATGTCGAGGTGCAGTTCGCCCATGCCGGAGATGATGGTCTGGGCCGTCTCTTCGTCGGTCTTGATGCGGAAAGTCTGGTCTTCCTCGGCCAGCCGCGACATCGCTATACCCATCCGCTCCTCGTCCTCCTTGGACTTGGGCTCGATGGCTATGGAGATGACCGGCTCCGGGAACTTCATGCCTTCCAGGATAAGGGGGTGGTCGGAGTCGCACATTGTCTCGCCCACGGAGGCGTTCCGGACCGCGACGGTGGCGGCTATATCGCCGGCGCAGACCTGCTTTATTTCCTCGCGCTTGTCAGCGTGCATCCTGAGGATGCGGCCGATGCGCTCGGAGGTCTTCTTTTTGGCGAACCAGACGGTGTCGCCGGATTTAAGCGTGCCCGAATAGACCCTGAAAAAGCTCAACTTGCCCACGAAGGGGTCGCTCTGTATCTTGAACATCAGGGCCGCGAAGGGCGCGTTGGCGTCGGCCTTCCGCTCGGTTTCTTCCCCGGTGTTCGGGTCGATCCCGAACATCGCCGGGACGTCCAGCGGGCAAGGCAGGTAGTTGCAGACCGCGTCCAGCATTGTCTGCACGCCTTTGTTCTTGTAGGAAGAGCCGCAGAGTATCGGGAACAGTTTCCCGGTTATCACGCCTTTCCGGATGGCCGCGCGCAGTTCGGCTTCCTCGAAATGGGTCTTATCGGCGAGGAAGTGCTTCATTATGTTCTCGTCGAAATCGGCCAGCTTCTCTATCATCTTGGCGCGGTATTCCTCCGCCTTGGACTGCAGGTCGGCGGGGATGTCCGTGACGTCGAACTTGGCGCCCAGCTCTTCGCCGTGCCAGATCCGGGCCTTCATGTCCACCAGGTCCACCAGGCCGGTGAAATGCTCTTCGGCGCCTATGGGGATCTGTATCGGTACGGAATTGGCGCCCAGCTTTTCCTTGATGGAGGCGGCCGACATGTAGAAATCCGCGCCGGTCCGGTCCATCTTGTTGATGTAGGCGATGCGCGGCACATTGTACCGGTCCGCCTGCCGCCAGACGGTCTCGGACTGCGGCTCCACGCCCTGCACGCCGTCGAAGACGACGACCGCGCCGTCCAGCACGCGCAGGGACCGCTCCACCTCGGCCGTGAAATCCACGTGGCCGGGGGTGTCGATTATGTTGATGGTGTGGTCGTTCCAGGAGGTGGTGATGGCGGCCGCGGTTATGGTTATGCCCCTTTCGCGTTCCTGGGGCATCCAGTCCGTGGTGGTGTTGCCGTCGTGCACTTCCCCGATCTTGTGCGACTTACCCGTGTAATAGAGGATGCGCTCGCTGGTGGTGGTCTTGCCCGCGTCGATGTGGGCGATGATGCCGATGTTACGTACCTTGTTCAAGTCGAAGTCTTCCATGTTGTTTTTTAGCGATTGTTGTTCTTTCTTTAAAGGTTCGTTACCGGCAGGTCGCTTCGTGCGGGCAATGAGCTGCAGTCCTCGCGCACAGGCATGCTACCACCTGTAATGCGCGAACGCGCGGTTGGCTTCGGCCATCCTGTGCGTGTCTTCCCTCTTCTTGAAGGCGGCGCCTTCTTTCTTGTAGGCCAGCAGCAGCTCTTCAGCCAGCAGCTGGGCCATGGGCAGGCCTTTCCTGGTGCGGGCGGCCGCGAGTATCCAGCGCATTGCCAGCGTAGAGCTGCGCAGCGGCTTGACCTCTATGGGCACCTGGTAGTTGGCGCCGCCGACCCGGCGGGCCTTCACTTCCAGCAGGGGCCTGATGTTCTCGATAGCCTTGGTCAGCACTATCAAAGGATCTTCTTTCGTCTTCTCTTTTATAACGTCCATGGCGCCGTAGACCACCTTTTCGGCGGCCAGCTTCTTGCCCTGGAAATTTATCCTGTTCACCAGGCGGGACACCAGCACGGAATTGTATTTGAAATCCGGCGGGGGCAGTTCCCTTCTGTCGCGGGGTCTTAAACCTTTTCTCGGCATAATTTATCTCCGTTTATTTAAGCTTCTCTCGGCTGATCTGAAATCGCGGCTTTCCCTTTACGCGGCTTTCGCCGGGCCCGTTTTCTTCGGGCGCTTGGCGCCGTAGAGCGAGCGGCCCTGCTTGCGGCCTTCTACGCCCGAGGCGTCCAGGGTGCCCCTGATGATGTGGTACCTGCAGCCGGGCAGGTCTTTCACTTTGCCGCCCCTGACCAGGACTATGGAATGCTCCTGCAGGTTGTGGCCGACGCCGGGGATATAGGCGGTGACTTCCTGCTTGGAGGTCAGCTTTACCCTGGCTACTTTCCTTAGGGCGGAGTTGGGTTTCTTGGGGGTGGTGGTGTACACCCGGGTGCAAACGCCCCTTCTCTGCGGGCAAGACATCAGTGCAGGCGCCTTGCTGAATTTCCTGGAAGACTCTCTTCCGTGCCGTATCAGCTGGTTTATTGTAGACATATAGTTGGTGCGTATCAACGAATTACAAATAGAGGCTGGGAAGCGGGATGGACAATACCGCGGGGGGATCGCTCCGCCGTTCGCTGTTCTCTATTGCTGGTTCTCTGATCTCACTCCTCCTTGAGCGTTTCTTCAAAAAGCTTCCTCGTGGCGAACCCGCTGCCTGCGGGTACCAGATGTCCTATTATAACATTTTCCTTGAGGCCCTTTAAATAGTCCACTTTGTTGGTGGTGGCCGCGTCCGTCAGGACCCTGGTGGTTTCCTGGAAGCTGGCCGCCGAGATAAAGGACTCGGAAGCGAGCGAAGCCTTGGAAATGCCGAGCAGGACGGGCTCCGCCTGGGCCGGCGCGTGGCCGGTCTGGGCCGCCAGGGCGTTCTCTATCTTGAAGGCCGCCTTGTTGACTATCTCGCCCTTCAGGAAGGCCGTGCCGCCGGGCTCCGTTATCTTGACGTTGGAGAGCATCTGGCGCACGATGATCTCGATGTACTTATCGTTGATATTGACGCCCTGCA
>CAZJUL010000302.1:3462-3753 GCA_964549095.1 uncultured Elusimicrobiaceae bacterium | reverse complement strand
CGGAGCCGCCCCGGCCCAGCGTGGTGATGGAGCCTTCGCGCGTGGCCCCCTGGAAGCCGGCCACCACCACTATGTAGCCGTCGTCCAGCGCTTCGCGGGTGCGCCCGGTGTTCACCGATTCTATCCTGGCTTTCGAGAAGGCGCCTGAGGTGGTTATCTGCACCTGGTGGCCGAGGAAGGAAACCGCCTTGCTGCCCTGCTCCTCTATAGCCAGGGCCAGCAGGGCGGTGGTCACCTGCTCACCGGTGGCCAGCAGCACGTCGAACTCGCGGCCCTCGCTGCGCTTAGACA
>CAZJUL010000302.1:0-3437 GCA_964549095.1 uncultured Elusimicrobiaceae bacterium | reverse complement strand
CCGCCACCACTTTATCGCCCTTGTCCGCGCTCTGTATCACGCGCCCGGCCACGGAACGGATGCGGTCTATATTGCCGACGGAAGTGCCGCCGTATTTCTGTATGATAAGGGCCATAGGTCAGTGCTACATTCTCTCAAATGGGGAGGCGCTTGGCAACCGGGGTCCCGGCCCGCGGAGAAGAATACTCGCAATTGTGTGCAGCGGCACGGCATTCAGACGTGATTTTTTGCGGGGAACGGGCATTAAGGGTATAATATCAAAAATCAAGTCCGGTGGGCGGGGCCGGCAACCGGGAAGAACCGGACGGCAAGCCGCAGATTTTCAGCATTGACCGCGCTCGGCGCCAAGGAGCAGCACAATGAAGGAATCCATACTCATAATAGTCAAACCTGACGGGATGGTGAAGGGTCTTGCTGGGCACGTGCTGAAGCGCTTCGAGGAAACCGACCTGAAACTGATCGGGACCCGCCTGGTAAAGATGACAAAAGAACTGGCCCTGGAACATTACAAGCATCTCCGGGACAAACCTTTTTTCGATGAGCTGATCCGCTTTATAATGGGGGAATTCGACAACAACCAGGACACGGTCCTGGCCTTCGTTTTTACCGGGGAAGACGCTATAAAAAAAGGCCGTGACATAGCCGGCGCCACCGACCCGGAAAAAGCGGATTATCATTCCATCCGCGGCAGCTTCGGCCGGGTGACCACCAAGGGCATCTTCGAGAACGTGATACACGTCTCGTCCGACACCGCCGAAGCCGAGCGGGAGATAAAGCTGTGGTTCCGCCCCGAAGAGATAGTGGTGGACCTTTACCCCGTAAAGACGGACGGCGGCCGCAAAGCCTGGGCCTGACGGGCGGGTAACATGAAAAATAGACTTATCGGGTCCGTACTGCTGGCGGGATTGTTTATTTCAGGGTTCTTATCCTGGTATTTTCTAATGCGCGCCGCTACGGTGCCCGGGGCCAGCATCTGGGCCGCGCCGATAACGGCCTTCTGCATATATTTTATTTCCTGCTTCCTGTGCGCGGTGCTCATCAACAGCTACGCGTTCCTGGCGGCGGCCGTCGTGGTCTCATTTTTAATGAGCCTTTTTTTCGCCCATACCCTTATCCATTCGGCCATCCTGCTCCTTTCCGTGGCCCTGGCCGTTTACGCCATGTATGATATAAAACAGGACCTGGTATCCAGCGTAAAGGTCCGCTTCTTTAATTCACTTATGGGCGGGCGCAGTTATTTCACCTTTGCCGTGATCATCGCCGTTTCAAGCCAGTATTACGCCATGGTGAGCAGGACCGGCGGAGAGGTGAATATCCCCAGATTCGAGATCAGCCAGGATACGGCTCTTTCACTGGGCAAGCTGTACGGCCGCATTAACCCAAAATATTCATTTTTCTCTTCGGCGGGAAAAATGACCGTCGATCAATTCATCCTGCAGAACCAGAACGCCTATTATCTCAGGCTTGGCGCCGGGCAGTCCGGCGCGACGGGAGAGGTGGTACTGAAGCACGGAAGGAAGCAGCTTTCCGAACTTGCGGGCAGGCCATTGACCGGCAGCGAACAAGTGGCGGATATCTTCCTGGAATTCTCCACCAGGAAATTCAACGATTATTTTGCCATCGGGATGGCGCAGTCCCAAAAATCCAGCCCTTTTCCCCTGCTCGCAACGTCTATCCTGTTCCTCACCCTGCTGCCGATCACCGCGATCGCCAGCCACATCGGGATCATATGCTCCGCTCTCCTCTGCAAGCTGCTGCTGAAAAAAGGCCTGATAAGAACAAAAACGACACAGCTGCAGGTCGAGACGCTCGTCGAATAAAAGAACGCCTGTCCTGCGGCCGCGCCTCACGGGCAGGTCCTTATTTTTTCATCATGAAAAGAACTGAACCGTCAAGATCCGTACGGACAGATAACCGCGAGGAGTGCTACGCCTGCCGCAGGCCGAAGAAGAACTGTCTATGCGGCAGCGCAACGCCTTTTTCCACGAAGATGCGCTTCGTTATCCTCATGCACACCGAGGAAGCCCGCAGGCAAAGGACCGGAACGGCCCGGTTGGCCAGGATGTGCTTAAAGAACGCGGAACTCCTGGAGGGCGCCGATTTTACACGCGACGAAAGGGTCAACGCCCTGATCAAGGACCCGTCCTACCGCCCTTTCGTCCTTTACCCCGGGCCCGACGCGGCGAATTTCAAGACACTGGGGAAGGACTTCCTCCCGGAAGGAAAAACCCTGCTGGTCTTCGTCGTGGACGGGACCTGGCGCGGCGCCAAGAAAGTTTTGAACAGAAGCCCGAACGTCCGCGCCCTGCCCCGGCTTTCTTTTTCGGGCGGCTATGTCTCTCAATTCAAGATCAAAAGGCAGCCGAAGCCGCACTGCGTTTCCACCATTGAGGCCATCTATTATTTATGCAAAGAAGCCCAGGAAGCCGGCTATGAGGACCTCAAGGCGCAGGAAGAGGTCCTGATGTCGATCTTTAAAGAACTGGTCGACATCCAGATCAAGTATCAGAGGGAAGTGGGCAGGAAGAGGGAAGACAGCTGAACAGCGGACTCGAGTTGAGCATCGACCCGGACCTGCGAAGCTTCGATAAATAAAAAGCCCTCTGTACGAGGGCTTTTCCATTTTTCTGCGGTTCCCGAAAACAGCCTGGCGCCTTTTGCCGAAAAAAACCGCCGGCCTTTTCAGGTCGGCGGTTTATAATCGTCAAAAGATTTTATTTACCACCTGTTGCCGCCGCCGTTGCCGCCGCGGCCGCCGCGATCCCCGCCGCCGGTGCGGGCTTCCATCGGGCGCGCTTCGTTAACGGTCAGCTTGCGGCCGCCCATATCGGTGCCGTTCAGCTTCTCGATGGCGGTCAGGGCTTCCGCGTCATTCGTCATCTCGACGAAGCCGAAACCGCGGGACTGGCCGGAATCCCTGTCCGTGATAAGTTTGGCGCTGGCGACCTGGCCGTGCGGGGTGAACAGGGTGTTCAGTTCCGTTTCGGTGGTCGAAAAGGGCAGACCGCCCACATATATTCTCTTGCTCATTGTATTATTCTCCTGGCTATTTTAATTACCCGACTCAACTCTCTTTGCTCTATCTTTTCCTGATCGGTGCGGGTAAAATAGGCTTCAAAAACTTGAGGTCCGGTTTAACTACCCTTGTAGTATGACATTAATCCGTGAAAGAAGATATAGGGGTTAGTACTATGCTTTAGCAGTAAAAGTACGGACTATTATCGGGGAGGCGAAGCAGGACTCCCGCCATACTTACCGGTGGGTAAAAACCGGGGAAGCACTAAGCGATCAGGGGAATTCAGCGGCCGGGGCGGGGGGATCTATGACGATAATCCGCAGTATGTTGCCTATTGAACTTCCCGCCTTGGGAACCCCAAATGGCCGGATCTTTCACGGGCCTCACCGGCACCGGGCGAAGCCGTTGTCGCTATCCTTAC
>CAZJUL010000301.1:3098-3770 GCA_964549095.1 uncultured Elusimicrobiaceae bacterium | reverse complement strand
CACCTGGTCTGGGGCCCCGCGCCGGACACGATGATAGCCCGGATAGTCGCGCGCGGCAGAGCGGGCAAACTGCGCCGCATTGGCGCCTTTAACAAGCTGATAGATACCACCTATCTCGACGACGCCGCTATTGCGCACTGGCTGGCCGCGGAAAAGCTTTCACCGGGAGCAGCCTGCGCCGGCAAAGCCTATTTTATTTCGCAGGGCGACCCCCGCCCCAACTGGGACATAATAAATATGATACTTGCGTCGGCAGGCGCGGGCCCCGTGACCGGGAGCGTGCCCTACGCCGCGGCTTACGCAGCCGCAACCGCGATGGAAGCCGCCTGGAAGCTGATGCGTATCGATAAGGAGCCGCCCATTACCCGTTTCGTGGTGCAGCAGCTCACCACCGCCCATTGGTTCAACATCTCCGCCGCCCGGCGGGATCTCGGGTATGAACCAGGGACAACCATCGAACAGGGGATGAAAAATCTGGAGAAATGGTTCAAGGCACTTTCAGCGCCGCGGCCTGCATGAATTTGGCTTCCGCCGTCACTTTTACCGCCCCGTCCTGACTGAGCTCGGCCTTTAGGATGTACAGGGGGCACAGGTCGCGTTCTATCCAGGCTTTTAAAGCCACCGCCCGGCCTATTTGTACCGGCGCTTTATACTTCACGCTCAGTTCGCCCG
>CAZJUL010000301.1:0-3088 GCA_964549095.1 uncultured Elusimicrobiaceae bacterium | reverse complement strand
AGCAGCCCGTCGTAGCCTGTAAGGGCTTTCGCGCAGAAAGCAGCACCCTCCACGGAGCCGTCAGCCTGCTTCCTGAATTTCAGCCGCAGGCCGGCCGGGTTCGCGGGGCCGCAGGCCACGCAATGGCCGTGCAGCCGGTGGCTAATGGCAGCCATGTCCCTGGCAGCAGTCGGAGGGCAGTATCTCCGGCAGTTCTTTTTTCCTGAACATGTCGATAGCGGCCGAAAGCGGGCCCTGCGGGGCGCGGTAGGCCTTTATGCCCCCCGCGTTAAGGCGCTCCAGGGCGCGTGCCCCGATGCCTCCGACCAGGATAGCGGTGACGGCCTTGCCGTTAAGGGCGCCCAGCGGGTTGCACTGCCCGTGCTCGTGGTGCTGGTTCCCGTTGTCCAGGAATTCCACCTTGCCGGTCTCCGCGTCGCAGATGGCGAAGAAGGGCGCGCTGCCGAAATGGCCGTAGACCACGGATCTCGGTCCGTCGTTGTTTTCCACCGGGATGCAGATGCTCATTTGTGTTTTCCTCCGCACGGGCCGCGCCGCAGTTCCACCGGCCCGCCCTCTATTTTAAGGGCCTTGCCGTTCACTACGGCGTCGGCCAGCTTCCGCCTGGCGGAAGCGAGTATGTTGCCGAAAGTCTGCCTTGAGATCTTCATTTCCCTGGCCGCCGCGGCCTGGTCCTTACGCTCCAGCTCCGCGTATTCCAGGGCCTGGAATTCGTCCAGCTGAAGGACTATTTCCTCGAGGCCGCAAAGCGGCACGGCCCGGGGCTTGAAGTAGTAAGCCCTGGGTTCGGAAGACACTTTCCTGCATTTAAAGGGGCGCGTCATAGTTATTGGCATATGCCAATAACTAAATACTACCAACTTAACCGCCGCGAGTCAACTATTCGATTCCATTTGCCCTCGGGGAATTGTAAAATCATCTTATGGTCCATTCGCCCTGGTTCGCGCTGATGCTCTCCGCCCTGGCCGGGCTGGCCACGGGTATCGGCGGCATAATAACCTTTTTCACCAAGCACACCAGCCGCAGGTTCCTATCCTCTTCCCTGGGCTTTTCGGCCGGGGTGATGATCTACATCTCGCTTTCGGAGATGCTGCCGGACGCGCGCCGCCTGCTCTCGGCGGAAATGGGCGGCAGGGCCGGGGGCTGGGCCGCGGCGCTGGCCTTTTTCACCGGGATAGCCGTGACGGCGCTGATAGACTTTTTAGTTCCGGAACCCGAGAACCCCCACGAACCGCATAACATCGAGGAGACCAGCGGCTGTCCCCCCAGGCTGCTGAAGACCGGCATCATCACCGCGCTGGCCATCACCATACACAACTTCCCCGAAGGCATAGCCACCATGATGACCGCCCTGCACGACACGCACGTGGGCGTGGCCATAGCTTTCGCAGTGGGGATGCACAATATACCTGAAGGGATAGCCGTCGCTGTGCCCATCTACTGCGCCACCAAAAGCCGGGCAAAAGCCCTCGCCTGGTCCTTCGGGGCCGGGCTGACGGAACCGATAGGCGCGGCCATAGCCTATCTCCTGCTCGCCCCCTACCTGGGCGGCACCATGCTGGGGCTCATCTTCGGCGTAGTGGCGGGGATAATGGTTTTCATCTCTTTCGACGAACTGCTTCCCTCCGCGCACGAATACGGCCATCACCATTACGCGGTGTACGGCCTCATCTCCGGGATGGCCGTGATGGCGGTCAGTCTTATAGCTTTCGAAAAATAATTTACAGGCCCAGGAAGGTAACGGCGAACCCGCACGTGAAGACGGCGAAGCCGGCCAGCGCGTGAGCGTAGCGCTCCAGGCGCTCCGCGGGCACCAGCCTTATCCCACCCAGCAGCAGGAACACCGACGCCAGCATGGTGGCTATGGTCACCGCCGAAAAGACCGCGGCGGCCGCCAGGGCCAGCCAAAGTCCGCTGTTCAGGGCCGGGTACATCAGCACGGGGATGAGCGGCTCGCACGGCCCGAACACGAAGATTATAAAAAGCGCCCACGGGGTGACGGATTTTTCCTCCCCGTGCGGGTGGGAATGTTCGTCCAGGTGCGCGTGCTCGTGCGAATGGGGCCCCTCTGGGCCGTGGGAATGGATGTGGGAATGTTTTTCGCCTTTCACTGCTTTTTTTATTCCCCAGAGCATGTACGCAAGGCCGAACGAGAGCAGCAGCCAGCCGGCCATATCGCCGCGCAGGCCCTCCAGCCATTCCAGGCGGGACACGGCGGAGCCGAGGGCTATGCCGGCCAGTCCTATCAGGACCGAGCTGGCCACGTGCCCTACGCCGCACAGGAAAGTCACGATAGCGGTTTTGCGCCGGGTCCAGTTCCGCGCCTTCGAAAGGGCGACGAACGGGATGTAATGGTCCGGCCCCAGCACCGTGTGGATGAAACCCAGGGAAGCCGCCGTAGCCAGTATAGCCGTTGCCTGCATATTACGCTCCTAAATAAGCCCGCTGCCGTTCACTTCCCGATACTCGTGATGCCGATCGTATAGCGGGCTATTTGCCGGCGCTCGTCACGCTGAGCGTGGCGTGTTTTACGCCTTTGACCGACTTGAGCGCGTCCGCCAGCCCTTTGACCTTGCGGGCCGGTCCCTTCACCGCTATTATCTCCAGGCAGTTGTCGTGGTCCAGGTGCACGTGCTGGGCGGAGATTATCAGGCCGCCGTGGTCGTGCTGTATGTCCAGCAGCCTGTTCACGACTTCCCGCCTGTGATGGTCGTAGACCAGGGTAACGGCCCCGGCCACGGCGCCGCCTTTCTCCACCATATCCGCCACGAATTCCCTGCGTATGAGGTCGGCTATTGCCTTGGATCGGTTGGCATACCCGGCCGCGCCGATCAGCGCGTCGAACTTGCGCAGCAGCTCACCGTCGAGGCAGACGCCGAACCTGGTCAATTTGTTCATAGTGTTACCTTTTATACAATAATAGCACTTTTTGCGTCCGCCTTAAACCGGGCCCCCGTATTTGTTACAATTTACTTTCGGTTTTATAATTTAACGCACCACGAACGGAGAGTCCATGAAAAAGTATCTTTTGACCACGGCGGTCTTCGCCGCATTATCCGGGGCATTCTGGTTCGCGGGGGCGAAAGAG
>CAZJUL010000300.1:0-3816 GCA_964549095.1 uncultured Elusimicrobiaceae bacterium | reverse complement strand
AGCATCACCGTGACCGGCTCCGATAATAAAGACGCAGGTTCCCTTTATGCATATTACTCAGGCGCCTGGCATTCCTATGCCTGCACCGGCGTGCAGACCTCCTGCTCGCATACTTTTACGACAAATGAAGCCAACCCGGGGACCTACACCTATACGGGTTATGTTTACGACGCCTCGGACAACGGCGGCTATACCACGCCCAGCGCCCTCAATGTGACGGTCACCGCGGCTGCCGGGAAACCCTCCATAACCCAGATCACGCCCTCCAATGACACCGGCGGGAAAGTCAGCGTTTCCGCGCTCATTACCTCCGGCTCCGGCATACTTGCGGGTTCGGCCAAGGTCTATTACGACGTAAACCCCCTGCTCGGCTGCGGCGGCGCCGTCTACTGGCGCTCGCCCGCCGTGATGACGGCCGCCGGCAGCACTTATAAAGCGACCCTTGCGGACACCTTCAAGAACAACGATTCCGTCTGCGTCAAGGTGGTGGCGAAGGACGCCAGTTCCAAGCAGAACGAGGGCTCGGCCCTTTATGCGGGCAATCCTTACAAGGTAAACTTCGCGGCCGGGACCTGGACCTTCATGGTCTACCTGAACGCCGACAACAACCTCGAATCGTCCGGCGTGAGCGATTTCCTCGAGATGGCGGCGGCCGACAACCCGGCGGTGAACATCGTAGTCCAGTTCGACAGGGCCGACGGGTTCGCCACAAGCTACGGCGACTGGACCACGACCAAGCGGTTCCGGGTCACGCACGACATGGTGCCGACCGCCGCGAACCAGCTGTCCGACCTGGGCGAATCGGACATGAGCGACCCGAACACGCTGAAGGATTTCGTGAACTGGGCGGTAAAGGCGTACCCGGCCCAGCGTTACGCGCTGGTCATCTGGAACCACGGCGGCGGCTCGGGCGGCAAGGCCCCGAAGCGCGCGCCCGGCGAAACCGCCCCCGCGGCCGACGCGGACCAGGCATTGCTCAGCGCGCTGAAGGGCGTCTCCTGCGACGACAGCCGGAACGGCAACTGCATGACCACCACCCAGCTCGGGACCTCGCTCTCGGGCGTGCCGCACCTGGAGATACTAGCCTTCGACGCCTGCCTTATGCAGATGCTGGAGGTGGGCTACCAGATACGCACCTACGCCGACTACATGATAGGCTCGGAAGAAACGGTCGGCGGGAACGGCATGAACTACACGACCACCCTTTCGGGCATCACCTCGGCCACCACCGCGTCCGGGCTGGCCGGGATAATATTCGACCGGAACCGCCCGGGCAAGAACTCCTCCTTCGATACGCTCTCCGTCTTCCGCCTCGGCACCCCCATGGCCGACCTGGCGGTTTCGGCCGACTCCTTCGCCAGGCAGCTCACGGCGCATATGTCGGAGTACACGAAGCAGATAGAGAAAGCCAGGGACGACTCCCAGGATTTCTACTACGAGTTCTACCGCGACCTTTACCACTTCGCCTCGAACATTGAGTCGGGCGTTTCGCAGGCGGACGTGAAGGCCGCCGCGAAGGACCTGAAGGCCAAGCTGCTGGCGGCGCGAGTGAACAACGAGAATTCCGGCGGGGGCTACAAGAACGCGAACGGCCTGTCCATCTACCTGCCGGAAACTTCCGGCGAAACGTTCTTCAGCGATTACACGCATCCCTACCTGAATTTCGCGAAGGACACCCGGTGGGACGAGTTCCTGACCTCCCTGACTTCGGCCGACAAGGCCGGGCCGGCCATCTCGCAGATAACGCCGGCCTGCGACGCCGCCGGGAAAGTCAGCGTGACGGCTGCGATCACGGACGACTCCGGCGTACTGGCCGGCTCAGCCAAGGTCTATTACGACGTGAACCCCCTGCTCGGCTGCGGCAAGGCCGTCTACTGGCGCGCGCCCGCCGTGATGACGGCCTCGGGCGGTTTTTATAAAGCCGCGTTCACGGACACTTTCAAGAACGGCGATTCCATCTGCGTTAAAGTCGCAGCGAAAGACGCCGGCTCCGCCCAGAACGAATCTTCGGTTCTCTACGCCGGCAACCCCTACAAGGTCAACAGCCTGGACGCGACGCCGCCGGCCATATCGCAAATCGCCGCCACCAACAACATAGCGGGCAAGGTGACCGTGACGGCCGCGATAACGGACGCCGCGGGCGTACAGGCCGGCTCCGCGAAAGTCCTTTACGACGTGAACCCCCTGCTCGGCTGCGGCGGGGCGATCTACTGGCGCGCGGCGGCCGCGATGACGGCCTCCGGCGATTCCTACAAGGCCGTCCTGCCGGACAGGTTCGCCAACGGCGACAAGCTCTGCATCAAGGTCGAGGCGAAGGACGCCAGATCTAACCAGGGCTCCGCCTCGTTCACCGGCAACCCCTACAAGCTTTCAGGTGTGACGAACTACCAGTCCACGACCCTGCTCAACAGCGGCGCGACCAAGAACAAGCTGGACATAGTATTCCTGGGCGATGGCTACGCCGCGGAGGATCTGGGCACCTACCATGACGACGTGAAGGCGTTCATGGATTACCTCTTTACCCAGCCCCCCTTCTCCGACTACAAAAGCTTCATAAACGTCCACCGGGTGGAGGTTATAAGCGACGAGTCCGGCACGGATAACCCCCACTGCGACGGGACGCAGGTGGCCACCGAGCTGGATACGGGGTTCCACCAGACCCCGGAGATGGACTGCCGGTCGCTCTACACTTCGGCTTCGAGCAAAGTCCATAAGGCCGCGGACCACGCGCCGGCGGCCGACGCGATCATAGTCATAGTGAACACGCCGATCTACGGCGGCGCCGCCACCGGCGGATACGGCGTCTTCTACAGGGGCGGGAAGGATGTGATGGTCCATGAGCTGGGCCATTCTTTCGGCCTGCTGGCCGACGAATACACTTACAGCGCCACGGCATATACCGGCGGAGAGCCTTCCCAGCTAAACGTTACGGCCAACACCAACCGCGCCACGCTTAAATGGGGCGACTGGGTGCTGCCGACCACCGTGCTGCCCACCACGACCACCGCCGCGGATACCCCGGGCGTCTACGAAGGCGCGCAGTACCACGATTTCGGCATCTACCGGCCCACCAATTCCTCGAAGATGCGCAGCTCCGGCCGGCCTTTCGAAAGGATAAATTACGGGCTCCTGGTGGAGCGGATCTTCGACTATGTGCCCGAAGACCGCACGCCGCCCACGGCCTCCCTGAACTGCGGCCAGCCCTCCGGCGGCAAGCTGGCGGTGAAGCTGGCAGGTTCCGACCCGGAAAGCTATGTAATGGCCTACCGCGTCTCCGCTTCCCGCACTTTCGCCGACACTGCCTGGCAGCTGGCCTCCAACAGGTCCTCCTACTCGCTCGACCTGCCGTCCTGGCCGGCCGCCTCCAGCGGCGACACGAAGATATACGCCCAGTTGATGAACGGCTACGGGGACGAGACCACGGTGAGCTGCAGCCAGAGCTCTATTGTGAGTTCCGTCTCGCAGGACGCCGGCACGGTCATACCGGTCACCCTGAACGACAGGCCCGTGACCGTCAGGATACCGGCCAATTCCTTCAAGGGGCCGGTCACGCTGACGATAACCGCTCCGAAGCTGCTGCCGTCGGCAGCGGATATCAGCGACAGGCTCCAGGCCACAGGGATAGCGATGGAGATAAAACTGGACACCACAACCCAGCCGTCCGATTACGCGACCATCGAAATAGTCTATTCCGATTCCGACATACGGGGCCTGAACGAGGCCGACCTGGTGCTGGCCAGGTACGACGAGGGGAGCCGCAAATGGGTCCCGCTGCAGTCTACCGCGTACCCGGGCCAGAACAAGGTGGTCGGCAGG
>CAZJUL010000299.1:0-3816 GCA_964549095.1 uncultured Elusimicrobiaceae bacterium | reverse complement strand
GTATGCCGCCCGCAGGGCGCCCGCTATGCGGGCGGAAAACTTCAACTGAAGTTTTCCGGTTAACGGTCAGGATTGTTTTTCGAGCGTCATTTCCACCTGCGCGGCTTTTTCCCCGTTCACGGCGGACTTTCCCCTTACGGTATAACGCCCGCCGGACAAAGCAAATACTATCTGCGCCTTCACGGTATCCCCCGGTTTTACCTCCCGGAGGAACTTGGCCCTTTCCACGGATATTATCCGCAGCTCCAGGCCGGTGAAGCGCTCCATTGCCGCGCGCACCATCTCCACTTCCAGCACCCCGGGCACTATCGGCCTGCCGGGAAAATGCCCGGCGAACACCGCGAGCTCACCCGGAAAAAGGAACAGCGCCTCCAGTTCCCCCTTGCTGAGGCTGTTTATCTGCTGAAGGGCGGCCGCGGCGTCGTCTTTAAGGTTGTTCATAAGCGAAATGGCTTTCGGGTATCTCAACGGGTTCCAGTTTCAGCAATTCTGCCTCAAGCCGCAGGTCCCCGCTGGCATTGCGTATAATAACGCGGCGGGGAGCTTCCCTTTCCACACCTGACAGCGCCGCGTAGTCCGAATACTCCAGCTCGTAGCGGATGCTGTTCTTCGTCCTGCAGGCCACCGGCTCACTGCCGGACCCGGGAACGGCCGCGGGCGCGCAGGCCGGGGACAGATAAAGCATCTCTACGATGTCGGCAGCGAAATCTTTCAGCCAGCCCGCGGGTATGCCGCCGGAATTGCGGACCACGCGCGGCCCCTGCCCGGGAACGGACACAACATCGAACATTGTGCCGGCCAGTTCGCCTATCCCCACCGCGCGCCAGGCGGCGGGCTTGCGGACCAGCAGGTAGCCGGTAAAGTCCGCCTGTTTCCCGCGGAAAGTGAGCGTCATCCGGTGCTGTGCCTTAAAGCTCTGCGGATAAGCCACAACCTCGCGCGGCGCCGGCGCGGCGGCCTGCCGGGCGGCGCAGCCGGCCAGCAGGCAGGAGGAAAAGAGCAGGACCGGCAGCGCTGTTTTCATTTGGCGGTTCCCGGCGCGAAATGGTCCGGCGGGAATTCCGGGTTCAGCTTTATCTCCGTGAATTTTATCAGGGTGAAATCCCCGCCTTTTTCGCTGATACGGACCGAGCTCACGCTGTCCAGCGTTCCCGGGAAAGTCATCTCTATGGCGGGGATGAATTCCTTCATCTTTTTACTCCTGGGGACCAGGACAAGGCGCGGCGTTTCGCCGTCATAGACCGCCATCCCGTAATTTTCCGCCTGCCCGGAGAACTTGCCCTGGTGCAGGTCCGCTATCTGCCCGAAGACTTCATACAGCGCTTCCGCGCCGGCCAGTTCCAGCTTGCGCGGTTTTCCCCGGAAATAGTCATACTTCGCTATGGCGCGCCCGTTCATCACCAGCAGGGACCGGAACGGTGACAGTATCTCCCAGCGCATGCTCGACGGCGCGGCGTAGTCCAGCGCGCCGCTGGAGACCAGCACATCATCGAATATGGAGAGGTGCTTTTCCTGCGAGAAGGACGCGTGGAAGGTGCGGGAGGCCTTGATGTTCTTTTCCAGCCGGCCCAGGAACGCGGCCTGCTTTTCCGGGGACAACTTCTCGCCCGCGGCGCCGGCCCGGGCGGGGACGGCGCTGACGAACAGCAGCGCGGCGGCGGCAATTGAAAGCGCGGCGGAAGATATTTTCATAAGCTTTTAAGCAGGCAGGCGCTGTGCGCTCCGGACCTGGAAACAGTATACGACAATACAGTGCGTATGCGCGCGCCGGGCGGCAGGCCCGGGGCGCAGAGTCCGGCGGGCAGCGCGCCGGAATTAAGCGCCAGCGCTCCCAGCGCGAAACCGAACGCGGAGGCGGTCTTGTAATCCCCGCAAAGCTGTTTATACCCGGTATGCGGGATGAGCCTGTCAGCGCGCCGGCCGAACTCTTCAGCGGCCCTGAGATAGACCGCGTCCAGCGCGGAATCCCCGTTTGCGCCTGAAAGCAGCAGGTCTATTTCCGACGGCTTCACGCCGCACGAGTCCAGCAGGCCGCACAGGAAGTCGGCGGCGGCCGCCGGGTCCATATAGGAGTGTGCGTCGTGGCGGTACCTTGCGGTCCTCGCGCCGAGCACGCAGGCCAGCGTTCCTTCGGTATTTACGGCGGAAAGCAGGCAGACCGCCGCGCCCTCTCCCGGATAGGTGCCGCGGGAGTTCCCGGACGCAAGCGGCCGCAGCGGCTCCGCGGCCGTCTTCCAGGAGCCCTTGGCTTCACCGGCCAGGGCGTGGTAATAATTCAGCTCATCGGCCCCGCAGACCACCGCGCGGGCCGCGCGCCCGTTCCGGAGGGCGGATACGGCGTGGCCCAGGGCCGCGTCGAAAGAGACCTCGCGGTGCGCCACGGTCAGGTTTTCGCCCTTAAGCGAAAATTCCAGGGCCAGGCTCGAAGCCGCGGCGTTGTGCACAGAATTGATGAAGTTCGCCGGCTTGACCAGTTCTTCGCCGTTCAGCACCATGTTCTCGATGAAGGCGGTGGTTTCGTTCAGCGAGCCGAGCCCGGTCCCCAGGTACACGCCCGTGTCGCCGGCAGCGGCTTCCGGCGGCAGCCCCGCCTTTTTGGCGGCAAGCAGGCAGAGGGTCTGCAGCCTGCCCAGCCGGCGTATCTTCATCGGGCCGAGCAGGACCTTGGCCTCGGCAAGGTCGCAGCGGAAACCGGCGGTTTTCAGCGCCTTCTGCCCGGGGAATTCCAGCGGCAGCGGCGCTGCCGGCACGGCCGCAAGCGCCTGCTCCGGCGAATTGCCGGCCGGGCTTACAAGCCCGACTTTGTTGATATAAATGGCGGCGCCCTTATTATCCATTACGCATTCACCGCCGAGAGGATGAGGCAGCTGTTATTGCCGCCGAAACCGAGCGAGAGGCTCATCACATTTGAAATGGGCGCGGAGGCGAAAGAACGCTGTATCTTTACCGGGCAGGCCGGGTCCTGTTTGTTCAGTCCGGCGTTGGGAAGGAGCGCCTGGTTCTGCAGGGCCAGCACGCAGGCCGCCGCCTCTATGGCTCCGGCGGCCGCGAAGGTATGGCCGAAAACCCTTTTCACCGAAGAGACGGGAGGCGCGTCGTCCCCGAAAACCGCTTTTATGGCCGCCGCCTCGGCTCGGTCATTGTCCGGCGTGGCCGTGCCGTGGGCGTTTATATACTGTATGTCGCGCGGTGCAAGCCCGGCGGCCTGGAGCGCGCGCCGCATTGCCCGCTGTATACCTTCCCCGTCGGAAGAGGGCGCGGTGGCGTGATGCGCGTCGCAGGTGGCGGCCCAGCCCGCCAGCCGCGCCAGCGGACGGGCGTTCCTCTTGGCGGCCGACTCCCGGCTTTCGATGGTCAGCGTAGCGGCCCCTTCGCCGAGCGACATTCCTTTCCTTTCTTCGTCGAAAGGGCGGCAGCCGAGCGGGTCTATGAGCAGCAGTGAACCGAAGCCGTTGACGGTAAGACGGCAAAGGGAATCGGTCCCGCCGGCCAGCATAATGTCCGCCTCGCCGGAAAGTATGAGGTCGGCGGCCAGGGAGATGGCGTTGGAGCCCGAAGAACAGGCGGTGGAAATAGTTTCGCAGGGGCCGTAAAGGCCCAGCGTGTCGGCCACGGCTTCGGCCGAAGAGGCGCATTCGTGATACTGCAGCAGGCCGGTATCCGGCTTTCCGCCGCGCAGCAGCTGCTCAAGAAAGGCCTCGCTGTCGGCCATCCCGCCCACGCAGGCCCCCAGCAGCACGCCCGCCCGCGAGGGTTCGGGAACCCGGCCGCCGGGAAAACTCTGGCCGAAAGCCTGCCTGGCGGCGGCCACTGCCA
>CAZJUL010000298.1:0-3818 GCA_964549095.1 uncultured Elusimicrobiaceae bacterium | reverse complement strand
GAGGCGTGGCCGAGGACTGTCCCCTTGGGTAACATCTTTAATTGATTTGACACGTGGTTCTCTATCCCTTTGATTCCCGCCGCAGGATCCGCGTCATTTTTCCGCGCCGCCTTCCGGTTTGTCTTTGTTTATGCGCCGGATGCGTATGCCGTTCTTGTCTATGTGGATCTCTTTGCCGTCCTTCACTACGTGAATCTCGCCGCCGCTGATCTTGACCTTTTTGCCCGTCCCGTCCTCGATGTCCATGTCCTGCATCATGCCGGCCTTGCCCAGGGCCTTCATTATCATCCCGGAAAGCCCGCCCATGCCCTTGAGGACTTTTTCTTCCGCGTCTTTTTCAGGGCTCTCCGGTTTTTTTTCTGATCTTTCTTCCCGTGGTGCGGGCGCGGGTTCCTCGGCGGGATCCGCCGCGCTCCGCGGCTTGACCGGGTCTTCTTTCAGTACTTTGTAGACCTTGATCTTGTCCGCTATGCCCTTGAACTGGCGGTAGCCTATTTCGCTGGAGGGGACCTCGTTCTTGTTCATCGAGAGATAGACGGATTCGGTGAAGAACACCTCGCCCGCCTCGGCTATGCCCTCTATGCGCGAGGTGATGTTGACCGCGTCGCCGAAGATGTCCCCGTCCGCTGAAATGGAGACCTCGCCGGCGTTGATCGCTATGCGGATGTCGATGCGGTCGTCCGGGGCCCTGTCCTTGTTGAAGGCGGCCAGGACGTCCTGTATGGAGATGCCGCAGAGCACGGCGTCGGTGGAGCTTTCGAAGGTGACCAGGAAGGCGTCGCCTATGGTCTTGATGAGTTTCCCGTTGAACTGCGCGATGGCCGGCAGGACCAGCTCGTTATGCTTGGCCAGCAGCTCCTTGATCTGGGCGCGCGATTTCCTGGAGGTCTTGTCGGTAAAACCTTTTATGTCGGTCAGCATTATCGCCATGTTCTTGGCTTTCATTGGATTCTCCGTTAGACTCTTATGTTCAGGGGACAGTCCCCATCTACCGCTCGCTGCGCTCGCCGGTAATGGGGACAGTCCCCGGCGCAATAATTCCGCGGCGGATATAGCCGGCGGCCCCCGTAATTCTCACGCTCACGAAATCACCGGCCTTGCGGCCTGCGGCGCCTGTTATTTCCACCCGGCCGTCTATTTCGGGCGCGTCGCGGTACGTGCGGCCCGAGGAAGGGGAATCCAGCAGAACCTTGACGGTCTTGCCGGCCAGCGCCCTGTTCTTCCCGTCCAGGACACGGCTCTGCGCGGCGATGAGCGACCTGGCGCGGGCGTTCTTTACCCGGGCCGGCAGCTGGCCCGGCAGGGCGGCGGCCGGGGTGCCCGGCTCGCGGGAATACGGGAATACCGCGACATTGTCGAAGCCGGCTTCCGCGACGAAGCCGAGCAGCTCACTAAAATCTTTTTCGGTCTCGCCGGGGAAGCCGGTTATGAAGGAGGTCCTCAGCGCCATATCCGGGACATAGCGGCGTATCTCGGCCAGCTTGGCGCGTATCGTTTTACCGGTGGATCGGCGGTTCATATTTTTCAGGACACGGTCCGAAATATGCTGCAGCGGCATATCCAGGTAATGGCAGAGCTTTTCTTCGTCCCGTATCAGGCGCAGTATATCGGCGGTCACCCTTTCGGGATAGACGTACATCAGCCTGAGCCACTTCAGCCCGCGCAGCTTTACCAGTTTTTTCAGCAGCGCACAGAGCTTCGGCCGGCCGTAAAGGTCGGCGCCGTAAAGGGTGGTGTCCTGCGCGATAAGCGAGATCTCTTTGGCCCCGGAGCGGACCAGGTCTTCGGCTTCGCCGACAACCTGGTCCAGCGGCTTGGACCTGAAGCGGCCCCGTATGGCCGGTATGGCGCAATAGGCGCAGCGGTTGTCGCAGCCGTCGGCGACCTTGAGGTAGGCGCTGTGCGGGGCGGTGAGCCGCAGCTTCAGTTCGGGGGCCGTAAGGGCGCTGACAGGTGCTATGAAGCAGCGCCCGCGGCCGTCCAGGGCCGCGGCGGCCTTGTCCAGCGCATTGATCCCGACGACGGCGTCCACCTGCGGGAATTTCTTCAGCAGGGCGTCCCGTTCGCGCTCGACCAGGCAGCCGGCCACCAGTATTTTTTTTATCTTCCCGCTCTTTTTGAGCGCGCTGAAGCGGCGTATCTCTTTTTCCGATTCTTTGACCGCCGAGCGGAGGAAGGCGCAGGTGTTTATCAGGACGGCGCCGGCTTTGGCCTCGTCGGCCGTCAGCCCGTACCCGGCTTCCGCCAGCCCGCCGGCCAGGACCTCGGCGTCCGCCAGGTTCTTGGGGCAGCCGAGCGAGACGAGGAATATCTTTTCAGGCATATCAGGGGAGGAATTCAGCGGTCAGGAGCCGGCGGGCGGAAGCCGGAGAACGACCGGTTGCGAATATTTGTCTTCCGGCTCCTGTTGCTGTCAGTGCTTCTCCAGCCGCTTTATCAATAAAAAGGTAAGAGAACCGATCAGGAGCATTACCAGCAGGAACATGGGGTAGGCGACGCGCCAGTTGCTTATCCCCGTTATCGCCGAGAATTCCGACATGCCGCCCACGCCGGCGAAGAAGCTGGGCACCGCGACCGCGATGACCACGGCGTTGAGGTTCTTCATCAGCACGTTCAGGTTATTGCTGACGATGGAGGCCCTGGCCCCGACAAGGGAGGCGAAAATGTTGGAGTAGATGGCCGCCTGCCGGTAGCACTGCTGGCTCTCTATCATTATGTCGTCGATGAACTCCACGCTGCGCGTGCTGAAGCCCAGCTTGTCGGCGTTGTGCTTGAGGCGCTCTATGACGCTTGAGTTGGCGTTGATGGCGTTGAGGTAGTAGACCAGGCTCTTTTCCAGGGTGAACATGTTTATCAGGTACTTGTTCTCCATCGAGTGGGTGATCTTGCTCTCTATCTCCTCGGCTATCATGTTGATTATCTTCAGGTGCTCCATGAAGTGCGAGATGGAGCTGTAGATGAGCTTCAGGAAGATCTCGCGCAGGCCGTTCACGTTCTTGAAGTACTTGCCGGCGAACATGTTCACGTCCTCGGAGAGGGCCAGGATCAGCTTGTCCTTGAACAGGAACAGCCCCATCGAAGAGACCTTGAACATGAAGTGGTCTTTCGAGGAGTAGTTCTTCGGCCTTTTGAAGATCATCTCGATATGGTCCGGCTCCAGCTCCAGCCGGGCCGGCTCCTCGGGGTCGAAGGCGGAAGCGAGGTTGTGCTCGTCCAGGCCGAAGTTCTCCACCACCCACTTCTTTTCGTCGTCGGTCGGGTTGATGAGGATCCAGACTACCGGGTCGCTCGCCTCGGTTATGACCAGCTGTTTATTCTCAAGCTTGTATCTTTTTATCATTTCTGCGTACCCGGCGCGGCGGCCGGCCTATTTTTTCCCGGCTTTAGCTTTGGGCTTCAGCAGCTTTGCCGCCGCGGTCTCGCCTATGTGCGAGAGGTTCTCCACCACCGTCACCCCGGCCTTGGCCAGGGCTTCCACTTTCGACGCGTGCGTGCCGGCGTTCCCTTCCACTATGGCGCCCGCGTGGCCCATCCGCCGTCCCGGGGGGGCGGTCTTGCCGGCGACGAAGGCGAAGACCGGCTTGGTCATGTGCTTGGCTATGAAGCGGGCCGCGTCCTCTTCGGCCGAGCCGCCTATCTCGCCTATCATCACCACGGCGCGCGTTTCCTTGTCCTCTTCGAAGAGCTTCAGCGCGTCCACGAAATTCAGGCCCTGCACCGGGTCCCCGCCTATGCCGACCACCGTGGACTGGCCCAGGCCGGAATTGGTGAGCTGCCACACGGCCTCGTAGGTCAGCGTGCCGGACCTGGAGACCAGG
>CAZJUL010000297.1:1738-3826 GCA_964549095.1 uncultured Elusimicrobiaceae bacterium | reverse complement strand
CGCGCCGGGTTGAACGGGTAGTCTATGGTCCCCATCGGCGAGGACTTGGTCTTCATCCCCAGCTGCGTGGTCGGGCTGGCCTGGCCCTTGGTCATCGCGTAGATGCGGTTATTGAAGAGCAGGATCTTCAGCCCGATGTTCCGCCTGATGGCGTGCAGCATGTGGTTGCCGCCGATGGACAGACCGTCGCCGTCACCGGTGACCACCCACACCGACAGTTCGGGGTTGGACAGTTTGACGCCCGAGGCCACGGCGGCCGCGCGGCCGTGGATGGTATGGAACCCGTACGTGTTCACATAGTACGGGAAGCGGCTGGAGCAGCCTATCCCGGAGATCACCGCGTATTTCTCGTGCGGCAGGCCCATCGCGGCCATCGTCTTGTGCACCTGCGCTAGTATGGCGAAGTCGCCGCACCCGGGGCACCATTTCACAGGCTGGCTGGGAGCGAAATCCCTTGCGGTCATTTTTACGGTTTCCATGTTAGTTCCCCCTCAGGATCTCTTTGATCTTGGCGAGTATCTCGTCCGCATTCAGCGCCTGGCCCTGCACCTTGTTCAGGCCTATGGGCTCCAGCCCGTAAGCGGCGCGCAACATCATCCGGAACTGGCCGAAGTTCTCCTCCGGCACCAGTATCCTGCGGAACCTGCGCAGCACCGTCCCCAGGTCCGGCGGGAGCGGGTTCATATACCGGATATGCGCCGACGAAACCTGCAGGCCGGCCTTCCTGGCCTCGTTTACGGCCTGTGTGATGGCGCCGAAAGTGGAGCCCCAGCCCAGCACCAGCAGCTCCCCGTCGGCCGCGCCGGCCACCGCCGTCGGCGGGATCTCGGAGGCCACTTTGGCGATCTTGGCGTCCCTCAATTTGGACATCAGCTCGTGATTTTCCGGGTCGTGGCTGACGGCGCCGGCGCCGTCCGTCTTCTCCAGCCCGCCTATCCTGTGCTCGTAGCCCTTCAGGCCGGCGTAGGCCCAGGGGCGCGCCAGCGTCTCCGGGTTCCTGCTGTAAGGCTTGAACTGGGCGGGCTCCGGCAGGGCGGGCACGTCGAACTTGGGCAGTTCCTTCAGCTTCGGGATGCGGAACGGCTCGGAGCCGTTGGAGAGGTAGGCGTTGGTCAGGACTATCACCGGCGTCATATATTTTACCGCCAGCCGCGCGCCCTCAAGCGTCGCGTCGAAGCAGTCGGCCGGGCTGGAGGCGGCCAGCACCACCAGCGGCGATTCGCCGTGGCGGCCGTAGAGGGCCTGCAGCAGGTCCGACTGCTCGGTCTTGGTCGGCAGGCCGGTGGAGGGGCCGCCGCGCTGCACGTTGACTATGACCAGCGGCAGTTCGGTGATGACGGCGAGGCCCAAAGCCTCGGCCTTAAGCGAAAGGCCCGGGCCGCTGGTGCCGGTGGAGGCCAGGCAGCCGGCGAAAGCCGCGCCTATGGAAGCGCAGACCGCCGCTATCTCGTCCTCCGCCTGGAAGACCACCACGTCGTTGGCCTTGTGCTTGGAAAGGGTGTGCAGTATCTCCGACGCGGGCGTTATCGGGTAGGAGCCGTAGAACAGCTTCTTCTTCAGGAGCTTGGCCGCGGTTATCAGCGCGTAGGCGGCGGCCTCGTTGCCGGTCAGGTTCCGGTACTTGCCGGGGACCACCGGGCTTTTCTTGATCTGGAACCGCGCGTCGAACATCTCCGTCGCCTCGGAATAGGCGTAGCCGGCCGCCAGGACCAGCTGGTTGGCCTTGGCCAGCTCGGGCGTTTTCTTGAACTTGGTCTTTATCCAGTTGGTGGTGGGCTCTATGGGCAGGTCGTACATCCAGTACATGATGCCCAGCATGTAGAAGTTCTTGCATTTCAGGACCTGCGACCGGGTAAGCCCGGACTCCTTCAGCGTGCTCTCGGTCAGCGTGTTGACCGGTATCGGCATGACGCGGTAATTGGACAGCGTGCCGTCCTCGAGCGGGTTAGAGGCGTAGCCGGCCTTGTCCAGGGCGGCCTTGTCGAAGGCGTCGGCATTGGCGATTATCACGGACCCTTTGTCCAGGTTCTTTATGTTGACCGCCAGCGCGGCCGGGTTCATCACTATCAGCACGTTCGGTCTGGTGCC
>CAZJUL010000297.1:0-1728 GCA_964549095.1 uncultured Elusimicrobiaceae bacterium | reverse complement strand
GCTGGAAGCCGCTTACGCCGCCGAGCGAGCCGGCAGGGGAGCGGACCTCGGACGGGTAATCCGGCAGGGTGCTCAGGTCGTTGCCCGCTATCGCGGTGGCGTTGGCGAACTGGGCGCCCACCAGCTGTATGCCGTCGCCCGAGTCGCCGGCGAAGCGTATGGTGATGGAATTGAGCTCGCTGACCTTGACCTGTTTCTTTGACGGGGATTTGTTCATTTTACACCTCTTAGGGAGCGTTGCAGGGATCGAGCGTTGAAAAAACTGGACTTGACGCTTAAATTTATACTACAAATTATATTAAGGAAGTATCAACCGGCCCGGCGGAACGCCCAAAAGCCCGCGCGGCCGGCCCGCAGAAAAATTTACCCGCACCACCGGAGGCGACATGAAGCTGCTCGAATACGAAGGTAAAGACATCTTTGAGAAATATAATATACCGCTCCTGAAAAGGTACGGCGTGGTCAGGATAGGCGACAGCGCCGACAGCGTGAAGCTCGACGACGCCGGCCCGTGGGTCATAAAGGCCCAGGTGCTGGCCGGCGGCCGGGGCAAGGCCGGCGGCGTGAAGGTGGCCAGGACCAGGGAAGAGGCCCACACGCATATCAACAACATGCTGGGCATGAAGATGGTCACCCACCAGACCCACGGCGCGGCCCTGACCGTGGAAGAAGTGCTGGTGGAAAGCGCCTGCGAAATAGAGCGCGAGATCTACATCTCCGCGGTGCTGGACAGGAAAGAGGGCGCGCCGGTCATAATAGCCTCCGCCGAGGGCGGCATGTCCATAGAAGAGCTGGCGCACTCCAGGCCGGAGCTGATCGTACGCGTGCCGGTGGACCCGCTGGCCGGCCTGCTGGATTTCCAGGCCAGGGAACTGGCTTTCGCGCTGAAGATCCCGAAAAAGAACATCTGCGATTTCACCGAGCTGGCGAAGAACCTGGTCCGCGTCTTCATGGATATGGACGCCAGCCTGGTGGAGATAAACCCGCTGGTCATAACGAAGGACGGGAAGCTGGTCGCGGTGGACGCCAAGATAGTGACCGACGACAACGCCCTGTTCAGGCACAAGGACCTGGCGGCCAAGCCGGACCACGAAGCCTCGGAGATAGAGAAGGAAGCCAAGGAGATAGGCATCAATTACATAGGGCTGGACGGCAGCATCGGCTGCATGGTCAACGGCGCGGGCCTGGCCATGGCCACCCTGGACACGGTCAAGCTGGCCGGCGGGAACGCCGCCAACTTCCTGGACGTCGGCGGGGGCGCCAACGTGGAACAGATAACCAAGGCCTTCCAGATAATACTGAAGGACGCGAAAGTGAAAGCCATCCTGGTCAATATTTTCGGCGGCATAATGAAATGCGACAACATCGCTTCCGGCGTGGTGGAAGCCACAAAAAAACTGAAGCTGGGCGTGCCGCTGGTCGTGCGCCTGGAGGGCACGAACGTCAAGGAAGGCAAAGCCATACTCAAGGATTCCGGCATTAAGCTGCAGACCGCCGATTCCCTCTGGGAAGCGGCGCAGAAGGCCGTAGCGGCGGCGCAATAAACGGGGACTGCCCCTCAGTACCGGGGACTGTCCCCTGAATATCAGATACCGATAGCCAATTTTTAAAGGAGAGGCATCATGTCCATACTTCTGAACAAAGATTCCAAGATCATAGTCCACGGCCTGACCGGCGCACAGGGCTCTTTCCACGCCAAGCAGTGCCTGGACTACGGGACCAGGATAG
>CAZJUL010000296.1:0-3829 GCA_964549095.1 uncultured Elusimicrobiaceae bacterium | reverse complement strand
ATATAATTTGTCACTTCAAGTCAGAACGATGAATTGTGTGGGGCTTGGAGCGGGCGGCAAAATTCCTCCGCCACCTTAGATATAGGGGGGCGACATAGCATATAGTTGAACTAAATGTGCTGTGCGGTAAGCATATAGCGCGCCGAATCGCCCAAATTCCATGTGGGCCGAGTGGACACAGGAGACGCTGTTTACTATCTTCCTATCTTTTAGGAATCGCTTTTTTAGGTGACAATTCAGAAGTTAGGAAACAGCGTCCCCTCAATCCACACGCTCAAAGGGTACAGTTAGCTTTTGGTTAGGGAGGCGAGCATTATTTTTATGCGATCTACGCGGCCTGTGGTGCCGGATGGGGAGCGCAGATTGCCTTCGAGACTTTCCAGGAAGCGGTCGTCCTTAAGGAATTGCGAGAACTGCTCGGACAGGTATTTCCTGACTTTGACGGGAGCGCGGGAGATCTCTTCGGCGGCATTATCCGCCCCGTCAAGCACAGTGATAATGTCTTCCATGTCCGGGCTTGCCAGGAAATCTCCGCGTCCTCTGTCCAGGAAAGCTTCGATCTTTGAGGCCAGAAAATACAGCAGCGTGAAAATACGGATCTGTAGCCCGTCCGGAAGTGTAACGCTCTGCGCGTTGGCATAGCCGTCTGGATACCAGCTGCTCCTGAAGTCGAGCACTGCCCCTTCCGTGGGCATGATGTCCGCCGTAAGCCCGCGGTATCTCCACCGGCAGATAGGGCTGTTCCCCTCCGCCGCATGCCGGAAGCCGAGCTTTTCAAGTTCGGCTTCGAGCTTGTAATACTGCCCTCTGGTAACAATCTCGATCACGCAATCCACGTCTTCGGTCGGCCGTACCGTCTGCGCTCCCGGGTCCGTCAGGTATAGCGAAACCGTGCTGCCGCCGACGAACACAACTTTATCCTTGAGTGGGCCGAGCCCTTGCGCTATCGCGGCGAGCATTTCAAGGCTGTTCATCTGGCCGCCTTCCCAAAGCGCTTCTCAAGTTCACGGGCGGCAAGGGCCTGTTCACGGGTCCGTCCGGCCCTTAAGGCGTCAACCAGGGCCAGCAGTTCATATAGTGCCCGGTCCTTTTGTGCCGCCAGCGGCGCTTTATCATACAGCGGCATTATCGTCTGACCGCGTACTTTGCCCGTATCGCAGGGCCAGACATAAAGATCGCTTTTGTCAGCCGCGATCATCCCAGCCAGCGGCGCGGCTGAGTGAGCGGTTGGCATCCCCCTTTCGATCGGTCCCGGGCGGGCGGGGAATACATACTTCAGGCCATGCACCAGGAACTCCAGCAGGGCCGACTTCATCACTTTCTTCTTGGCGGCGTCCAGGAAGCCGGCAGTGCGGCATCGCTCCAGGGAAAAGCTTATTTCCCCCTGCGACAGTCCCAGCGCCGAGGCCAGGTCGACATGCCGCCATTTTTCTTTGTCCCAGGCGGTCAGCAGGAGAAGGACCGCGATGTCCTGCGGTTTTATTCCGGTGAAGGTTCTCATACAAAGAGTATAGCAGAATATATTACATATTACAATATGTAATATTTGATAGGGCGGACCTACAGCAGGGACAAGTAATGTTCCAGGGCTTTGGCGAAGGCGTCTATGTCTTGCTTGGTGGTGTAGACGAAGAAGGAGAGGCGGACGGTTTCGGCCAGGCCGCTGGAGAGTGAGGCGAGGTCGGCGCAGTGGCGGCCGGTGCGCACGGCGAAGAAACGGTCCTTGTAGCGGGTGTTGAGGAAGATGTTGAGGTCAGCCGGCGAGAAGGCGCGGCCGGCGGGGACGAACGGAACTATAGAGCCGTTCTGCAGGTCCGCCTTATCACCAAGGACCTTGATTTTCTTGAGGCCGGAAAGCCTTTCGCAAGCGTAGCCCGCTATCTCTGCCATGTGCGCCCTTATGTTCTCGCGGCCCAGCGAGGAAAGCGTCCTGAAAGCTTCGGCCATCGCAACTGCGCCCGCGTAATTCTGTATCCCGGCCTCGAAACCCTGGAAACCCTTCAGGTATTCCACTTTATAACCTGCGCCTGATCTTTCCACGCTCTTTACAACTCCGCCGCCAACCTTTGAGGGCTTGAGCTTTTCAAGCAGGGACTTTTTAACCCACAGAACACCCGTCCCGAACGGCGCGCCCAGTTTGTGGCCGGAGAAAGCCAGCGCGTCGGCGCCTGAGGAAGATGCTTCGATAGGATGCGTAGCGGCGAACTGTGCGTCGTCGGAGAAGACCGCCGCTCCGGCCTGCTTCGCCAGCGTTGCTATGCTCTTAAGGTCAACGGACCCGCCGAAGAAATTGGAGGCACGCGCCGCGCAGACCAGCGCCGTCCTTTTACTAAGCATCTTTTCCAAAGCTTTTATGTCCGGCTTATAGCCCTTAAGCGGCATCACCTTCAGCTTTATCTTGCCGGTCTTGGATAGATTATAGAACGGCAGGAAAACACTGTTATGCTCTAACGGCGAAAGGATGACTTCGTTCTTTGCGGGCGTGAAAGGGAAAGACCCCGCGAAGATATTGGCCGCTTCGGTGGCGCCGCTGGTGAAGATTATTTCTTCGGAAGACGCCGCGCCCGAAAAGGCCGCGGCCACATCGCGCGCGGAACCGAATAATTCCTCCACCGCCCGCGCCAAAGCGTGCGTGGAGCGCTTCCCGCCACAGCCGCCCAGCCTAAGCAGCAGCCCGTTATGAGCCTCGGCCGCCGATTTCATCTTCAGTGCGGTGCAGGCGCTGTCCAGGTAAACCATCCGCCGGCCGTCTATCTTGCGGGTCAGCGCGGGAAAATCAAGCGTAAAAGGGAGTTTTGTTTTCATTTCAGAGTACCATGCGCGGCTATATAATCTATTCTCGGCCCCGGGCAAAGCTTGCCGAATTTGCAGCCTTTGCATTCAGAAACTTTTTTCTTTTCTTCAAGATGGGGGCCCTTGCGGCCTTCCCGCATTTTCACGATGTCCACGTTCTTCGCCCAATGCGCGCCCAGGAAACAGGGCGGTATATGGTCCACATCGCATTTAAGCTTTTTGCGCCCACAGAGATCGAGGGCTTTCAGCAGATAAGGCGCGGCGTCTGAAAATTTCGGGATAAACTTCCTGCCCTCAGCCCTGCCCAGGCCCTTGATGAAGCTGAACTGCACCCAGCCCAGGCCTTTAAACCTTGTTGCGAAAGCCACGTACTTAGCCGTGTTCTTATAATTCGGCGAACAGATCACGTGGGTAAGCCGGACTTTAGCCCCCAGCAACAGAAGCTTTGCCACAGCCTTCTTCCGTGCCGCGAAAGCGCCCTTCGTCCGCGTAATCTTATAGTCCAGCGCCGCATTGTCAGCGGGAAAATTAATATTGAAATACCCGTCAGCCGCTTTAAGGGCTTTTATTAAGGTTTTAAGTTGTTCTGAAGTCAGTTCCGCCGCAGCTATCCCATTACTCTGCAGCTCCACCCGCCGCCCCGTCTTCACGCAGAAAGCTATCACCTTCAGCAGCTCCTCAAACCCGGCCAACAGCGGCTCCCCACCCGAGACCTGCACCAGGGCGCGCGGCATACCGGAGATCTCTTTGAGCCAGGATTTCAGGCCGGGTGTTTCCTTCCCCCACTCTTCAACCGGATAGGAGCAGAAAACACAGCGCTGGTTGCATTTCCTGAAGAGGTGGATGAGCATTAGAACAATAGTATTAATATATGCGCCAAAAATCAAAGCGACCGGTCGTTATAAAGATGGTTATCATCAGCGTCTGCGCGGGTGGCGGGAAACGAACGGAGTGGCAGCAGGCGGCGTATTTCCCTCGCTCGCATTAAGGGGGTTAGGCCCGTGGTTGGAGCGAAGTCGCTATCATTAGGCGACCG
>CAZJUL010000295.1:3386-3832 GCA_964549095.1 uncultured Elusimicrobiaceae bacterium | reverse complement strand
AACTTCTTTACGGCCGGAAAGCCCCGTTTAAGCAACAGCAAAAGCATTGTCTATCCTTTTTAAGACGTCCAGTAAACCAATAAGCGCGTTTTCAGATCTGAATCATATTAATACGATACACTTTGCGTACTTCCGGCGGCTATGCGGAGTTGTACGCGAGGTTATAGGTAAAATTACCGCCCGGCCCGGCCGCCTTTTGCGGCACCCCGTATTACTACCGAGCAGGCCGGGCATAATTCCGAATAGATACCGATAGCCTGGAAAGGGTATGCTTGTTTCACTGCGGTTCCGGAGGAACGGTCCGGAAAAGGAAAGCGGCCGGCTATAACCGGGCGGCCGCGCATTTTTTGGCGTCATAACGGCGGGCACAGGCATGAAGATACGCGGCTTAACGATAAACCTGCACAAGGGCTTCTCTCCGCTGCACCGGCGGGTTACGCTGCCCC
>CAZJUL010000295.1:780-3376 GCA_964549095.1 uncultured Elusimicrobiaceae bacterium | reverse complement strand
CAACGCCGATATCATCTTCCTGCAGGAAGTGGTGGGCGAGAACCTGCGAAAAGCGGCAAAGCGCTGCGACTGGCCCGCCAAGCCGCAGCACGAATACATAGCCGGCAAGTCCGGCTTCGCCCGGGTCTACGGCAAGGTCGCGGTTTACGCTTCCGGCCACCACGGCAACGCCATCCTCTCCCGCTACCCTGTCCTGTTCTCCGACCAGCTGGACCTCTCGACCAACCGGCTTGAAAAAAGGGGCATGCTTTACGCGAAGCTGGGGCTCCCGGGACGGGGAACGGACCTGCACTGCTTCTGCCTGCACCTCGGCCTGCTCTACCGGTCCCGCAAAAAGCAGCTCAAAAAACTGGTGGACTACATACAGGGAACGGTGCCGGAAAACGCGCCTCTCATAGTGGCGGGGGATTTTAACGAATGGCGCCCGAAAAAGAAAGACGAACTGGAAACGCGCCTGCTGATGAAGGACGCGGGGCTGGAGCTTTATGGCCGCAAACTGCGGACTTTCCCCTCCGTGCTCCCCATTTTCGCGCTGGACCGCATTTACCTCAGGGGCTTTAAAGCGGTGTCGGCCACGGTCATGCACAAAGGCGCCTGCGGGCGCCTTTCCGATCACGCCGGGTTCTTCGCTGAAGTTGAACTGGATCTTTTATGAAACCGATCACGCCTCCCGCCGGCCCCGCCGTCATGAACGACTGGCATAAAAAAAGCGCAGAAGAGGTCCTGAAAGAGCTGGGCTCCGGCCCGGCGGGCCTCAGCGCCGGCGAGGCCGCGCTGCGCCTTGAAAAACACGGTCCCAACTCCCTGAAGGAAAAACCGAAACGCGCCGCGCTGGCAATATTCTTTGACCAGTTCAAAGACTTCATGATACTGGTGCTTATTGCGGCGGCCGCGGTTTCAGGCGTTATAGGGGAGCTGTTGGACGCCGCCGTGATAGCGGCCATAATCATCCTTAACGCCGTGATGGGTTTCGTGCAGGAATACCGCGCCCAGAAGGCCATGGAAGCGCTTAAGAAAATGGCCGCGCCCGGCGCCGCGGTAATAAGGGACGGGGCGGCCGCGACCGTTCCCGCAGGCACGCTGGTGCCCGGGGATATAGTGCTGCTCGAGGCCGGCAGCGTGGTGCCGGCCGACCTGCGCTTGACAGAGGCCGCCTCGCTTAAAATAGAGGAAGCCGCGCTTACCGGGGAATCCCTCTCCGTCGAGAAGTGCGCCGGCGCCGTGCTGGGAGAGGACCTGCAGCTGGGCGACAGGCTGAACATGGCCTACAGCGGCACTGCCGTCTCTTACGGCAGGGGCAAGGGCGTGGTAGCGGCCACGGGGATGGACACCGAACTGGGCAAAATAGCCGGCCTGCTGCAGGACGAAGAAGAAGTGCAGACGCCCCTGCAGAAGCGGCTGACGGTCTTTGGGAAGAAACTGGCCTGGTCGGTGCTGGCTATCTGCGCGGCGGTGTTCGGCTTCGGCCTGCTGCGCGGCGAACCGCCCGCGCTGATGTTCCTGACGGCGGTCTCCCTGGCGGTAGCGGCTATACCCGAGGCCCTGCCCGCCGTAATGAGCATAGCCCTGGCGCTTGGCGCCGGCAAGATGGTCAGGCAGAACGCCCTTGTGCGCAAGCTGCTGGCCGTTGAAACGCTGGGCTCGGTAACCTATATCTGCACGGACAAGACCGGGACCCTTACCCAGAACAGGATGACGGTGGAAGAAATTTACTTTGACGGGGCTCTGCTGAAAGCCGGCGAGGCCCCCCCGCGGCCCGAGTTCTACGCCCGCCTGCTTACGGGCTTCGCGCTTAACAACGACTCCCTGCATAAAGACGGGGGCTGGGCCGGGGACCCGACGGAAACAGCCCTTTGCGCGCTGGCGTCGGACGGCGGTTTTGACAAACTGAAGCTTGACGCGGAACACCCGCGCGCGGCCGAGCTGCCGTTCGATTCTGAGCGCAAGCGCATGACGACTTTCCACCCGGGGCAGCTCGCCGGCTGGGAGGGCGGGGCTTACTTCTCGGTCACCAAGGGCGCGGCGGAAGGCCTGCTTGAAAATGCGGCGCACATCATGACCGCCGCCGGGCTGAGCCCGGACGGGAAAGATAAAATACGCGCCGCGGTTTCGGAGATGGCCGCGCGGGGCCTGCGCGTGCTGGGCCTGGCCGCCCGGCAGTGGGACGCCCTGCCCGGAGCGCCCGTTGCTGCCGAGGCCGAGAAGGGCCTGGTTTTCATCGGCCTTGCGGGCATAGCCGACCCGCCCAGGGAAGAGGCCAAAGCCGCCGTCGCGCAATGCCGGGAGGCGGGCATCGTGACGGTGATGATAACCGGGGACCACCCGGTCACGGCGCGCAATATAGCGGAACGCCTTGGCATAATTAAGCCGGGCGCCGCGGACGCTATGCTGTCCGGCGCGGAACTCGGGAAGCTCTCTCCGGAGGCTTTCGCGCTGAAGGTCGAGGGGATAAGGGTTTACGCGCGCGTGGCCCCGGAGCAGAAGCTGCGCATAGTCAAGGCCCTGCAGGCGCGCGGCCATTTCGCCGCCATGACGGGCGACGGGGTGAACGACGCCCCGGCGCTTAAACGGGCGAACATCGGCATCGCCATGGGCA
>CAZJUL010000295.1:0-770 GCA_964549095.1 uncultured Elusimicrobiaceae bacterium | reverse complement strand
ACAACTTCGCTACCGTAGTGAAGGCGGTGGGAGAGGGCCGCAGGATCTACGACAATATCAGGCGGTTCGTGCGGTATATACTCGCCGGCAATTCTGGCGAGATCTGGACCATTTTCCTGGCGCCGTTCTTCGGGCTGCCCATACCCCTGCTGCCCATCCAGATACTGTGGGTGAACCTGGTCACCGACGGGCTGCCGGGGCTGGCGCTCGCGGCGGAGGGCGCGCCTCCCCGCAGACCGGACGAGAGCCTTTTTGCCGGCGGGCTGGGCGTGTTCGTCCTCTGGGTGGGGCTGCTTATCGGCCTGCTGTGCCTCGGCACGCAGGCCTGGGCCATTAAGACGGGCGCGCACTGGCAGACCATGGTGTTTACGGTGCTCTGTCTCAGCCAGCTCGGCAACGCGCTGGCCATACGCTCGGAGAAGCGGTCGCTTTTCCGGATGGGATTACTGTCCAATAAGCCGCTGCTTTACTCGGTCCTGCTGACGGTCGCCCTGCAAATGGTAGTTATCTATGTGCCGTGGTTCAACAAGGTCTTCCGCACCTCGCCGCTGACACCGCGCGAGCTGGGCGTGGCGCTGGCGCTGTCCTCGGTGATCTTCTTCGCCGTAGAGGCCGAGAAACTGCTGAAAAGGCGCCTGCGGCCCGAAGCCGCCCCGGTACCCGGTCCGCAGAGCTGAAGAAAAAAACAAAACCGCCCGCCTGAGGCGGACGGCTTTGTTTTGGTGTGCCCAGCATGAAACCAAGCTTGGAGGTGAAAGTCCTCCGAGGAT
>CAZJUL010000294.1:0-3838 GCA_964549095.1 uncultured Elusimicrobiaceae bacterium | reverse complement strand
GGTGATGGCGTCTTTGACGGCCCGGATGCTCAGGTTCATGGCCGAGAGCTTGAGCGGGTTGACCACCAGGTGGATCTCCCGCTCGCGGCCGCCCACGATGTCGATGGCGCCCACGCCGCTGACGGTCTCTATGTTCTCCTTGATCTTCTTCTTCGCTATCTGCGTCAGCTCTATCAGGTCCCTGTTGCCGTAGACCACCACGTTCAGCACGGGCATAGCGCCTATGTCCAGCTTGGCTATCACCGGCGGGTTGGTGCCCTGCGGCAGCTGGCTCAGCACGGAGTTGACCTTGTCGCGCACTTCCTGGGCGGCAATGTCGCCGTCTTTTTCCAGCGTGAACTTGATCATCACCAGCGACAGGCCCTCGTAGCTGGTGGAGTTGATGTCCTCTACGCCGGAGATGGTGTTGACCGCCTCCTCTATGGGCTTGGTGACCGAGGACTCTATCTCCTCGGGGCCGGCGCCGCGCAGGCTGGTCTGTATCATCACGAAGGGGAATTCCACGTTGGGCATCAGGTCTATGCCCAGGCGCAGGTAGGCGAAGGCGCCGAGCACCACTATGGTGGTGATCATCATGGTGGTAAAGATCGGTTTGCTTACCGCGACATCGGTGATTTTCATATATAAGTTGTAAGCGGTGGTAAGGAACTACCGGGCTTAATCCTTAATTCTGTACTTTAATTTTACTGCCGTCCTTCAGGCCGTAGAGGCCGAAGGTTATCACGTCCGCGCCTTCTTTCACGCCGGAGACCTGCGTGTGCTCGCTGGTCTTTATGCCGGTTTTCACCGGCACGCGCGCGGCCAGGCCGCCTTCGGCCGGCACAAAGACGAAGTCGCCGCCGTCCTGGCTCACTACCGCCCCGGCCGGGACCGAAAGCGCGGCGCCGCGGGAGGCCACTATCAGCCGCACCTCGGCGAACATGCCGGATTTAAGGCGCCCGTCGGCGTTATCCACCAGCACTTCTATCAGGGAGTTGCGGGAGCGGGAATCCACCACGGGGCTGACCCTGTAAACCTTTCCGGCGAAGCGCTTGTCGGGGAAAGCGTCCACCTTTATAAAAGAACGCTGGTCCTGGAAAACTTTGCCGATGTATTGTTCCGGCACGTCCACGGCTACCCGCACCTGGCTCTGGTCCACGACAAGGGCGATGGGGGTAGCCGGCGTGACGCTGGCGCCGGTGTCCTGGTAGACGCGGCCTATGATCCCCCTGAGGGTGGACGGCACCGGGGCGGGCTCGTAGACCACGCCCGGCTCGTCGCGCTCTATAAGGGCCACCACCTCGTCCTTGTTGACCCTGTCGCCCTCCCTGACCACGTTGCGGAGCAGCTTGCCGGAGGTGCGGGGAAAGAGCGTGGCTTCGTCCATGGCCTTTACCGAGCCGGTCAGCAGAATGTATTCCTCGAGGTCGCGGGTCTGCGCCTTCTCGGTCTTCACCAGGAAGCGGTCCTTTTCGAGGCTGTTGAGCGCCTCGGCGGACTTGTTCTTGCAGCCGGACGCCAGCGCGGCGGCTATGAGCGGTAGAACCAACAATGTTGTTTTAATGTATTTCATAAATTATCGGTATCCTGTTTTTCTTCCTTGATCTTCCGGGCTCTCCGTTCATTCCCCCAGCGCCCATTTCAGCTCCGCGGCGGCGGAGCAGGCGTCGTGCTGCGCCTGGGTGTAAAGCGTCTGCGACCTGTTCAGGGCCAGCGAGGCGTCGTTCAGGTCCAGCTGGCTGGAGAGCCCGTTCTTGAACCGGGCCTCGGTGGCCTCGAGCGCTTTGCGGGCCGTGGACACTGCTTCCGCCCTGGACTGGAGGCGTTCCGAAGCTTCCGTCATGCTGAGCCAGGATTTTTTTACCGCGATCTTTATCGCGCGCTCAAGCTCCTTCATCCTGGTCTCGGCTATCTCCGCCTGCGTCCCGGCCTGCTTGATCTTCGAGCTCACTGAGCCGCCGGAAAAAAGCGGCAGGGAGAGACGCAGGCCGGCCGTCAGGGACCAGCTTCGCTCGGAGTCGCCGGGAAAGCCGGAGTCGGACTGCCCCTGGAAGCCGCGCGAGGCGAAGGCGCCGATATAAGGATAGTGTCCGGCTTTTTCTATGTTCACCATCTCCCGGTAGAGGTCGCGCTCCAGCCGGGCGTTGCGGTATTCCGGGCGGTTAAGCAAAGCGGCCTTGTAAAGCCCGCCTATCTCTCCCGGGGCCCTGTTCGCGCAGGCGAAGCCGTCGGTCAGCTTTATCGCCGCCTCCGGGTCCAGCCCGAGAAGTTTCTTGAGCTCTATCAGGCCGGTCTCGTAGAGGTTCCGGGCCTGGGTAAGGGCGGGTTCGCTGTTGGAGACTTCCACCTTCTGCCTGAGGACGGCCAGGTCGCTGGCTATGCCCTGCTTGTATTGGGCTTCTATGGTGGCCAGGTGCTGCGAAGCCAGGTCCAGCGATTCGCGCTGTATGCCGGCCATTGAGCTGGAAAGCAGCACGGCGTAATAAAGCTGCTTGACCGCCTTGCTTATGCTTTTCTGGGCGGTCTTGAGCTGTTCGTCGCTGGCCTCGGAATAAAGGTTCGCCATGGTGATGGCGGTGCGGACCTTGCCGCCGGCCCAGACCACCTGGTTCAGGTCCAGGGAGGCGGCGTAGGCGTTGTTCAGCCCGGTCTTCAATTTGTTGCCGGCGATGAAGAAGGAAGGGCTTTCGATGTTGCGCGTGTACTGCGCGCTCACGCCCAGCTGCGGGTAGACGGTGCCCCAGTATTCGTTTATCTTTTCCTTATATATCCTGCGCGTTTCCTGGGCCACTGTCACGGTGGCGTTGTTCCTGAGGGCGGTTTCCACCGCGCCGCTCACGCTGAGCGCCAGCGGCTCCGCGCGGGCCGTCACGGCCAGCGCCGCCGAAAGCGCCAGCGCGGCCGCCAGCGCTTTCGCGCTTTTCGCCCCGGCGCAGATCAGCTTCGCCAGGCGCCCGGGCAGGTCCTTGTGCAGGCTGGCTACGCCGTTCTCGCGGGCTTCTATCATGAAATAGCCTATGACCGCGCTGATCATGTGCTGTATATTCTCGGCGCCGTAGCGCGGAAGCCGCTCCTTTTCGAGCATCGCGCGCATCACTGCCCTGTTCCGCTGCTTCAGTTCCCTGGCCATCGTGTTGAGCACGCTGTCGGAGGGGGAGGCCATTATCTTAAGCGCGCACTTCGGCATATCCGGGTAGCGTTTGATGAAGTCCAGGTGGTTCGAGAAGATATGCTCCAGTTTCTGGTCAAGGGTCAGTCCGGGGTCCAGTATCGCGGCGTGAAGTTCGTTGAAGTGCTTCGTGCCTTCTATGAAGGCGGCCTTGATCAGCTCGTCCTTGTCCCTGAAATAGTAGTAGAGGACCGGCTTGGAGATCTTCAGCTTGGCGGAGATCTCGCGCATCGAGACCGCGTCGGGTCCCTTCTCGGCCATCAGGGCGGAGGTGGTCTCAAGTATCCGCCGGCGCGTCCTGTCGCCCTTGTGCAGCTTTTCGGTCTTTTGTTTTTTCATAAAAACTTACCTACCGGTAGATAAATTATAGCAGAGGCGCCTGCGCGCTGTCAACCGGGCGCCGGCCCTGAACCGGAGAAGTGTTTGGGAGTATCAGCGGCTTCCCGCGGAACCTTGCGGCCGCCCGGGTTCGGTTTTCAGGGGACACCCGGTGTCTTCCGCTCGGCGAAGAACTCGCAGCGCACACAGTGCGCTCCTCAAACATTCTTCGCCGGTTCCTAATGATAGGAACACCGCTGCAGACACCGGGCTGAAAACCTCCAAATGGTCGGCCGCGAGGTTCCGCGTGAATCCGCCGCGGCGCATTCTAATTGGAAGTGCAACTTTGAGGCAGGTTTCTTACTTCTGATT
>CAZJUL010000293.1:0-3852 GCA_964549095.1 uncultured Elusimicrobiaceae bacterium | reverse complement strand
CCGAGGGCAAAAAGCCGGATACCGCCGTGCTGCTGCTCGACGTGGTGCTGGGCTACGGCTCCAATCCGCGCCCGCTCGACGATATCCTGCCCGCCATCGGCGAAGCCTTCGGGAGCAACGCGTCTCTTTCCATAGTGGCCTCGGTCACCGGCACGGAAACAGACCCGCAGGTGCGCTCGGTAGTGGTGGCGGGCCTTGAGAAAGCCGGGGTGATCGTTATGCCGTCCAACGCGTCGGCGTGCCGCCTCGCCGGAGAAATTGTACGGAGACTCGCGAAGAAGTAAGCATTCGCAACCGGGGACTGTCCCCTTTACGGGCGAGCATCAGCGAGCCGTAGAAGGGGACTGTCCCCTGCATATAAGGCGCTACTGCACTGGAGAATAATATGTCCGTTTTAAAATTGTTCGGTCCGGATCTGAAGGTGGTCAATATCGGCCTTGAATCCTTTAAAACCGCCCTCGAGCAGAACGGGTTCAAAGCGGTGCAGGTGGAATTCAAGCCGCCGTTGTGCGGCGACCCGGCGCTTTTCGGCAGGATAAAGGCTAACGCGGCGCGCATAGCCGCCGCCAATAAAAAAGCGCTTGAAAAAATACTGGCCGCCAGGCCCGCGCTGGTGGGCCTGGATACGGCCCTCAAGGTGATACCGGGGATGCGCAAGGACCTGATCCTGCACGCCGGCCCGCCGATAACCTGGGAACGGATGTGCGGCCCGATGCGCGGCGCGGTTATGGGCGCGCTCATCTACGAAGGCCTGGCGCGCAGCGAGAAGGACGCGGAGGCGCTGGCCGCCTCCGGTAAAATAAAGTATTCGCCCTGCCACGAGCACGGCGCCACGGGGCCGATGGCCGGGATAATCTCCGCGTCGATGCCGGTGTACATAGTAAAGAACGAGGAGCACGGCAATTACACCTACGCCACGCTGAACGAGGGGCTGGGCAAGGTGCTGCGCTACGGCGCCTATTCGCCGGAAGTGATAGAGCGCCTTAAATGGATGGAAGGCGTGATGTACCCCGCGCTCAAGCGGGCGGTGGCGCACCTGGGCAGGATAGACCTGAAGGCGATCACCGCGCAGGCCCTGCATATGGGCGACGAGGTGCACAACCGGAACAGGGCCGGGACTTCGCTGTTCTACCGGACCATAGCCCCGGCGGTGATCAAGACCAGCCCGAACGCGGAGCAGGCCGCCGCGGTGCTGGAGTTCATAAACAGGAACGATCATTCTTTCCTGAACCTTTCGATGCCGATGAGCAAGGCCGCGCTGGACGCGGCGCGCGGGATAAAGTATTCCACGGTGGCGGTGGTGATGGCCAGGAACGGGACGGATTTCGGCGTGCAGCTGGCCGGGACCGGCGGCAAGTGGTTCACCGGTCCGGCGCCGGTGCCCGACGCGCTGTTCTTCGCGGGCTACACGAAAGAGGACGCTAATCCGGACATCGGCGATTCGGCCATTACCGAGACGGGCGGCCTGGGCGGTTTCGCGATCGCTGCTGCGCCGGCTATAGTGCAGTTCGTGGGCGGGCGGGCGGCCGACGCCGTGAATTACACGATGGCGATGTACGAGATAACGGTGGGCGAGAACAACGCTTACCAGATACCTTACCTGGATTTCCGCGGGACCCCGACGGGGATAGATGTGGTGAAGGTGGTGGAAAAGGGTATTCTGCCTTTCATCGACACGGGTGTGGCGCACAAGAAGCCGGGGATAGGGCAGGTGGGGGCCGGGGTGCTGAGCGCGCCGCCGGAGCCTTTCGTCAAAGCTTTCGAATATTTCGCGAAAAACTTGAAGTAGCGGGTTCGCGGTTGGCGTCGTATTCCCCTCACTCGCGGGACCGGGGGTTTGGGGAAGAGGCCCGTGGTTTCCGCCGGCGAAGAACTCGCCTCGCACACAGTGCTCGGCTCAAACATTCTTCGCCGGTCGCCTAATGATAGCGACTTCGCTCCAACCACGGGCCTAACCCCCTTAATGCTCGTTCGGGAAACACGACGCCACCCCTCCAAGCGATTGCCATTTTACGCTAAAAATAGTAATATAGATATGTAAGGTGGCTGTAGTTCGGCCGCTTTTTTTTATAAAGAGCGGCCTCAAAACGGATAAAAATATGGATATGGACAAGGAAAAGCTGGAGAAGGAAACCGAGCCGCTGCTGGCGGAGAACGGGTTCGAGCTGGTGGACCTGAAGGTATTGCGGCAGGGTTCCAAGCCGCTGCTGCAGTATTTCATAGACCGCGACAAGGGCGGCGTGACGCTGGACGATTGCGGCCGGATGAGCGATAAGATAGGCGCGTACCTCGACGTGAACAATATCCTGGCCGGCGGCTACATACTGGAGATCTCCTCGCCCGGCCTGGACCGGCTGCTGCGCAAAGAAAAGGATTTCCTGAGGTTCAAGGGCAGCAAGGTGAAGGTAAAGCTGAAGAGGCCCGTCAACGGTTCGCGCGTGTATTACGGGGAGATAACCGGCTTCGAAGGCGGGGCCGCGCTGCTGAGCGGGGACTTGAAATTCTCCCTCTCCGACATAGAGGAAGCCCGGCTGAACCCGGAGGACGACGAAATCCTCGGGAAACATAATAAATAAGGGGTAGAAAACAATATGAACAAACCTAAAACCGAACTCATGCTTGCCCTGGAGCAGCTTGAAAGGGAGAAGAACATAAAGCGGGAAGACGTTTTCAAGACCATAACCGATTCCCTGGTCTCGGCCCTGCGGAAATATTTCGGCAAGACCGCCCAGATCATGGCGGCCATGGACCCCGAGACCGGCGAGATGCTGGGCTTCCTGGTGAAAAAGGTGGTGGAGAAAGTTTACACCCCGGAGCTTGAGATAACGCTGGCGGAGGCGCTCGAGCTGGAGCCCGAAGCCAAGCTGGGCGAAGAAGTGAACGTGCCGGTGGACATACAGGATTTCTCCCGCATCGCGGCCCAGACGGCCAAGCAGGTGCTCATACAGAAGATACGCGAGATAGAGAAAGCCAAGCTCTTCGACGAGTACAAGCCCCGCGAGGGCGAAGTGGTCACCGGGCTGGTCCACCACCTGGCCGGCAGGGACATCTTCGTTGACCTCGGCAAGACCGAGGCGGTGCTCCCCTATTCGGAGCAGATACGGCGCGAGCATTACACCCTTAACCAGCGCGTGCGGGCCATCATCCACCGCGTGGACAAGGAGAACAAGGGCCTGCAGATAGTGCTTTCCAGGGCGTCTATCAATTTCCTGAAAGCCCTGTTCGAGGCCGAAGTGCCGGAAATAGCCGAAAAGGTCGTCGAGATAGTGGAGGTGGTCCGCGATCCCGGTTTCAGGTCCAAGGTGGTCGTGAAGAGCAACTCCTCGAAGGTGGACCCGGTCGGGGCCTGCGTCGGCATACGCGGCTCACGCATCCGCGTGATAATGGGCGAACTTTCCAACGAGAAGATAGACCTGATCCCCTATTCCGAAGACACGCTGACCATGCTGGCCAAGGCGTTCTCGCCGGCGACGGTGCTTTCCGTGAAGGTGCTGGACAAGGCGGCGAAAAAAGCCCTGGTGATCGTTCCCGACGACCAGCTGGCCATAGCCATAGGCCGCGAGGGCCAGAACATAAAGCTCGTCTCCCGGCTGACCGGCTGGGAAGTGGAAGTTAAATCCGAAGGACAGAAAGTGGAGGAAGCCAAAAAAACAACTGAAATGGCCGTGCAGGACCTGCTCCAGGTCGACGGCATCAGCGAAAAAGTGGCGGAAACCCTCGTCAAGATGGGAATGGGCGACATAAGCAAGCTGGCCGCCCTGAAGGTGGAAGACCTGACGGCCCTGGAGGGCATCGGCGACAAGACCGCCCAAAAGGTCATTACCGGCTCCCAGAAATACCTGGCCGGCCTGG
>CAZJUL010000292.1:0-3859 GCA_964549095.1 uncultured Elusimicrobiaceae bacterium | reverse complement strand
GACATCTTCCGCCAGGGCCACATAGATTACCTGGTGCGCACCGCCATACAGCTGGGCGTGGAGCCCATCCGCGCCATACAGATGGCCACCATCAACACCGCCGAATACTTCGGCATAAAGAACCTCGGCGCCATAGTGCCCGGCTACCACGCCGACCTGGTCGTGTTCGAGGACCTGAAAAAGCTCAAGATCTCCCGCGTGTTCAAGGACGGCAGGCTGGTGGCCCGCAACGGCGTCATCGAGCCGCGCGTCATACGGGAGTACGAGGGCAAAGCCCGCGGCACCGTCAACGTGAGGTGGATCGAGCACGAAGACTTCGCAATGAAGGCGGAGGGGAAATTCGCCCGCGTCATCAATATCATCCCCAACCAGATAGTCACCAAGTCCAGCGTGGAGCCGGTGAAGCAGGACGGCGGCTACGTCTCTTCCGACACGGAAAAGGACATCCTTAAGATCGCGGTCATAGAGCGGCACATGGCCTCGGGCCGCGTGGCGCTGGGCCTGGTAAAGGGCTTCGGGCTGAAGAAGGGCGCCATCGCGTCGTCGGTTTCCCACGATTCCCATAACATAGTGGTCATCGGCACGCACGACGGCGATATGTACACCGCCGCTGTGCAGGTGGTCAAGATGCAGGGCGGCATAGTGGCGGCCCTGAACGGGCAGGTGCTGGAAGCCCTGCCGCTGCCGGTGGCCGGCCTTATGTCCGACCGCAGCGCCGAATTCGTCCGCGAAAAACAGAAGCGCCTGAACGAGATAGCCAAGACGCTCGGCTCCAAGATAGACGACCCGTTCATGGCGATGTCCTTCCTGACCCTGCCGCCCATACCGGAACTCCGGATAACGGACCGCGGCCTCATAGACGCCGTGCAATTCAAGGTGACCCCGCTGTTCGTCGGCAAACGATGAAATTATTCCTCCTTGTTCTCGGCCTCGCCGGTCTCTGCTCCCCCGCGCGGGCGGCGGAGCTGGCCCGCGGGCCCTATATCGAGAACATGGGCAAGGATATGGCCACGGTCCGCTTCAGGACCGACGCGGCTACGGCCGCCTGGCTGTCCTACGGCGCAGCCCCGGACTGCGAGCGCTTCCTGACGCTCACCCCGGAAGGCACGGAGCACGCCGCGGCGCTTTTCGGCCTGCTGAGCGACACCACCCACTGCTACCGGATCTACCTGCCGGACTCCGTCAGTACAGCCGTCTACAAAGCCCACGAGAACACCTTCAAGACCTTCCGCGACAGCGAAAAGCCGTACTTCAACTTCCTGATCTTCGGCGATTCCGGCTCCGGCTCCGAGGAGCAGCTGGAGATCGCCGCGCAGATGGAGAAGTTCGACACGGATTTCGTGGTGCACGTCGGGGATATGGTGGAATCAGGGCTGGACTCGGACGCCGACATGAAGTATTTCGAGCCGTACGCGAACATGCTGGCCAAGTACCCGTTCTTCCTCACGCTCGGCAACCACGATTACGGCAAACGGAACCAGAGCAAGACCTTCCTGAAGGAAAACTATATTCCGTTCCATTCCACGCCGCTCACGGGTCAGCCGCCGTACTACTATTTCTTCGACAACGGCGACGCCCGGTTCTTCGTGCTGGACGCCAACTTCCTGAACGGGTCAAAATGGGCCCCGCCGCTGGAACCGGGTTCGCGGCAGTATAAATGGCTGGAGCTCTATCTTTCCCGCACGCAGAAGGCCTGGAAATTCGTCATCGTGCACGAGCCGCTCTATTCTACCGGCGCGCACGGCGCCATACAGGCCCAGCGGGAAGCGCTGGAGCCGCTTTTCCTGAAGTACAAGGTGGACCTGGTCTTCCAGGGCCACGACCACGATTATGAAAGGACGCAGCCCGTAAAAGAAGGCCTGCCGGACGAAAAGGAAGGCATAGTCTATATCACCCTCGGCGGCGGGGGACAGGCGCTTTATTTCCAGCGGGCCAACGAAGACTGGTCCGACAAATTCCTGCCGGTCTATCACTTCGCCCGCGTGGCCGTGAACGGCTCCAACCTGGTGATGAACGTCTACAACAAGGACGGCCAGGTGATAGACACGCTTGAGATCCACAAGTAGCCGCAAATCCCTGATAAACACAGGAGCCTGCCCCACTCCTCCCTTTCAGAAAGGGAGGCCGGGAGGGATTTGAATATTATTTCACCTTCACCAGCAGCAATCCCTCGGCGTAGCGGACTTCGGGCGCGCCCGGTTTTTCGCGCTCCACCGAAATCCTGGACAAATAGACGCGCACCTTGATGCCGCGGTTCCCGGCTTCGGTCTTAAGCAGGGCCTGCGCAACGCGCCCTGAACCGAGACCGGCGGGGGCGGCGGCTTCCACCAGCGGACCCAGCGGCAGATCTATGACGAACTTGCTCCCTTTGAAGACCTGGAGTTCCGGCTCCGCGCTGCCCAGCTCCACACGGTACCCGCCGTCATCAGCCGGAGCGGGCGCCCTGTCGGCCGAGCAGTAGAACCTTACCGCGTGATCGTAGCCGGAAATATCCATGCCGGAATTATCCGCCCGGATGGACAGGCTGGAGGAGTCGTCCAGCGCCCGGCGGTCTACGTATTCCTGGCCCAGGAAAGCCATCAGGTCCCTGACTGGCTTATTGTCGCCCTGGCCGGACCCCTGTGCCGCCAACGCCGGAAGTTCGGGGGGAAACAATCTCTTAAGCGGCCCCGCGCCGTGGAAGCGCAGTATATAGTCCAGCGCGCCGCCGATCTGCTGCCGCGTGTCGGCCGGCAGCGCCTGTTCGGCCTTCGCCGCTTTGCCGCCCACCAGCAGGCCGTTCCCGGCCAGCAGCAGCTCCAGCCGCGCGGACTGGCTGGCCAGCCCCGCCGAGTAGGCGCCCCAGGGCCCCAGTGATGTGACGGCCGCCAGGACAGCCAGCGTCATCGGCACTCGCCTTATGTCCGGCCGGCGCGCCAGCAGGAAATAAAGGAAGATCCCGAACAGCCACAGCCCCAGGCAGACCAGGAAATAGCGGTGCTCTGTCAGGCCGTACTGCGCCACGCGCTTGTACGCCGCCGTGAACAGCATCAGCAGCAGCGGCAGGGCGGCCAGGCAGAAGCCACGCGAAAAGGTCCGTATCCAGCGGTTTTCTTCATCGTCCGACACCGGGTACAGCAGCAGGAAGGCCGCCAGCCCCAGCGCCGACGCCGAACCGGTGAGCCAGCTGACAGTGCCCTGCGGCCATTGCTGCGTCGCCAGGATCCTGCCCAGGTGCGCGTAGAGTATCAGGAAGTAAACGCCGGCCAGCGGCAGCAGCACGTACTGTGTGAAGAGCTTAAGGCCGCGCGGGTAGGAAGTGTCGGCCGCCAGGGCCTCATAGCGGGCCGGTGTGCCGGCCATAAAATGCAGCGGCCAGAAAAGCAGGCCCGCGAAGCTCCAAAGGTACTGGTAGGCTTTCTCGTCCACTTTCACTCCCAGCAGTTTCTCAACGGCGGCCAGGGCCAGCGAGGCCCCGCCGAAGAGTACCCCCGTGAAGACGGCGGACAGCGCGCCGCGCATTACAAGGCGCCGGTTGAACTGCCACAGCCCAAGCGGCTCGTCGGCCCGGATATACGGGGCGAACGACGCCAGCATTATCACGGCGAAAGCCCACTGCCTGAAGCGGTCGCCGTAATCCAGCCCTTCGGCGCCGGCGAAGCGGACAAAGAAAAACACAAGGAACAGCCCCCCGGCCAGCAGCAGGTGCGCGGGCCGCGCGGGGGCCGGCAGCGGGAAGCGCTCGTTCACCAGCGCCAGCGTGAAGAAAAGCGCCGCGCCGAAGCCGAAGGTCAGCAGCAGCGTCAGGCGCAGGTGCGGTTCGGGCTGCGGCCCGCCTATCAGCGACCAGGCGGTGACGAGTGCCGCCGCGCAGAAAGCG
>CAZJUL010000291.1:0-3876 GCA_964549095.1 uncultured Elusimicrobiaceae bacterium | reverse complement strand
ATGGCAGTTATGGAGCCGGGCTCGAGGAAGCTGGCGAACATCGTGTTTATGAAAAGCGAGATCTGGTCCTGCGCCATCACCGCCGCCGCCGGCGCCGTGAACACCATAGCCCGCCAGGCCGCCGGGGTCTTGAAGGGGTTCGAGAATTTCAGGCCGTAGCCGGCCTTTTTCAGCAGCGGGAGCAGCGCGGCCGCCTGCACCAGGCCCGAAGCCGTGGCCGCCGCGGCCAGGCCGAAGATGAGCGCCTCCGGGGAGAGGGCGGGGGCTAACGGGGAGCGGATGAAGAAGAGGTAGCCTATTATCACCAGCGAAAAGGCCGCCGGCGCCAGCGCCGGCAGGAAGAATTTACCGGCCGAGTTCAGCGCCGCCTGGAACAGCGCGGAGGCGTTGACGAACACCAGGTGCGGCATCAGCACCGCGGTGACCGCGGCGGCGAGCGCGAACTGCTCCGGCCTGGCCGTGAACCCGTAGGAGATCAGCTTCACCAGCTCTTCCCGGAACAATATCCCCAGCGCGGCCAGGGCCAGCGAAAGGAAAAAGATGAGCGTCCAGGCGGCGCTGAAAAAGCGCGCGCCGTTGTCGCCGGCGGCCGCTTTCTCTTTTTCGAGCGCCGGTATGAAGCCCGCGTTCACCGCGCCTTCGCCCACGGTGCGCCTGAACAGGTTCAGTATGCGGAACGCCGCGTAATAGGTGTCGGTCAGCGCCCCGCCGCCGAAGACCGCCACCAGCAGCGCGTCCCGGGCGTAGCCAAGCACTTTGGTGGCCAGCGTGGCCGAGCTCAGGCCCGCCAGCCCCGGCAGCCGGCCCCGCTCTTCCGCGCGCCGCCTTGATTTCTCGCTCATAAATTAATAGACTATGCTGATATGGCTAAACTTAAGACCGGCCGGCATACCAGCGGTATCAAAGCGTGGCGGAAATCCGAGAAGCGCGCCTCCAGGAACAGGGGCGTCCAGACCAGGATCCACGACGCCGCAAGGGAGTTCGGGCTTCTGGTCGCTAAAAAAGACATAGAATCGGCGCAGAAACTTCTGCCCAGGGTCTATGCCCTCCTGGATAAGGCCGCGAAGACCGGCACCATCCACTGGAAAGCGGCCGCGAGAAAGAAGTCAAGACTTGCCCTGCGCATCAAAACTATCGCCAGCGGCCCCGCAGCGAAATAACCTTTAAAACAGGTACGAAGTCCCAAAGGCGCTGAACGCCTTTGGGACTTCGCGCTTCACCTGGTAACCTCGTAGATCAGCTGCTTCAGCAGCAGCGCCGGGTCCCTTCCCGACGAGGATTTCAGCATTGCCTCCATCTCGAGGCAGCGGTTGAGGTTCTTTAACAGCTTCTCCGGGGTGAACGCCCGCGAGGCGTCGAGCAGGCGCCGGTAATAGGCGGGATTCATCCCCAGCGCGTAGGCCCCGCCGTCCCCCTGCGCCCCGCCGGAAACCCGCTTCACTTTCAGGATCTTTTCCGTCATGTAGGCGATCTGGATGATAATGCCGACGGGCTCTTCGCCTTCCGCGAGCATGTGTTCGGCGATCTCTGCGGCGCGCGGCCCGTCCTTCGCCTGGATCGCGTTCGAGAAGGCGAAGGGGTTGACGGTCCTGGAAAAACCGGCCGATTCCATTATGTCTTCCGGCCCCAGCGGCCTCTTGTCCCCGCTGCGCCAGGCGGCCAGCTTGGCCGCCTCGTTCTTAATAGTCATCGCGTCGCAGCCGGAGATGTTCGCCAGCAGGTCCAGCGCCTCGTGGGACGCGCCCAGCCCTTCTTTTTCCAGGATCTTTTTGGCGTAAACCGCGGCGTCCGCTTCCTGCATCGGCGCGAAATCCACCAGGGCCGCCGAATCCGGCAGGCTCTTTATTATGATCTCGGGGACGGCGGATTTCTTTTCGGGTCTGTCCAGCAGTATAAGCAGCGTAGCGGAGTCCGACGGGCTCTTCAGGTATTCGGCCAGCCGTTCGGCCTGGTCCTTTTTCAGCTTCTCCGCGTTCTTCAGCAGTATCAGGCGCGCGCCGCCCAGGAAAGAGGGCGTCATCGCGCCGCCGACCAGGTCGTTCACGTCCGCGGTGTCCCCGTCGTATTCCGAGAAATTGAAGGCGTCCGTCTTGAAGCCGGCCAGCAGCCTGCGCACGGTCTCGTCCTTGAGGCAGCGCTCTTCCCCGGCCAGGCAGTACACCGGCCTGGTCCGGCCGCCGGCCCATTCCTTAAGCATCGCTTCCGGGGATAGCTGCTGCATTTTTTTAGGGCGCCGCCCGTCCTATTGCGCCGCCGGCGTGGAAACCTGCACGTCGGGCGGGGTGATCTTTTTCTGCGAGGCGCTGGTGACGGAGCCGAAGCCTTCCACCGTCCTTTTCACTATGTCCTTGGCCAGCACTTCCCAGAGCGATTCGCGCGCCTGCTCTTCGCTGAGCCCGCCGGGCAGGGTGGAGGCGGAATAGATCTTGACCGCCTGCAGCGCCGGCTCCTCCCACAGGTAGCGGTTGGCTTCCTTGTCCAGGAAGCGGACGGTGACTATGACGTTGAGCTTGTAGACCGTGGGCACCAGGTTCACGTCGTACTGGGTCGGGGTCAGGATATAGCGGTTTATCTCGCCCACTATCACGCCCTGCGAGTTGCTCTCGGTGGAGATCCCGTACTCCCCGTTCTTCAGGAACTCGTCTATGACCTTGAGCGTGATCTTCTCTTCCAGGCCGAACTGCTGCGTCTTGTTGGTGAACGGCCTGACGGTGAGGCGCTTTATGTGCGCGGGGAGCTTCTGCTCCGCCGGCCGGTAGATGATGTCGGACGAGCCGCCGCAGGCGGCCAGCGCCAGGGCCGCCGCGGCCGTTATAAGTGCCTTTCTCATATCGAACCCCCTTATCTTACCACTACGCTGACCAGCCGCTTCGGGATGACGATGGTCTTCACCACGGTCTTTCCCTCCAAATGCTTCGCCACGCTTTCCAGCGCCAGCTTCTTCAAAGTCTCGTCGTCCGTGGTTTCCCCGGCGAAGACCTTCGCCTTCACCTTGCCGTTGACCTGCACGGGTATCTCTATGCGCCGCCCGGCCAGCACCGCCGCGTCAGCCTGCGGCCAGGGCTCGAGCATCAGGCTGGCCTTGCCGCCGTTCATCAGCCAGAGCTCGTCGGTGAGGTGCGGGGCGAAAGGATGCAGGAGGGACAGGAAAGTCCTTATATCCAGCGGGTTTGCCCCGTCCTGCTCGGTCAGCTTGTTCAGGTAGATCATCAGGGCCGAGATAGCCGTGTTGAATTTCAGGTTTTCCAGGTCGTCGGTGACCTTGGCGATGGTCTGGCTGCGCAGCAGTACCAGGTCCTTGTTCTCCGCGGCCGCGGCGTGCGGCGGGGCCGCCCAGGCCCAGGACCTTTTGAGGAAGCGGTGCACGCCCTCGATGGCGCGCACGTCCCACGGCTTGGTGTCCTCCAGCGGGCCCATGAACATCTCGTACAGCCTGAAAGCGTCCGCGCCGTAGTTGGCGAGGATGTCGTCCGGGTTGATGACGTTCTTCTTGGACTTGGACATCTTCTCCACCATCGGCTTTATCTCTTCGCCTTCTTTCGTTACGGCCACCCCGCCCTCGCGGATGTCCAGCTCTTCGTAAGTTTTGTAAACGCCTTTGGAATCGCGGTAGGAGTAGGAAAGTATCATGCCCTGGTGCACCAGCTTCCTGAACGGCTCCTTGGTAGTTACGAAGCCGAGGTCGTAGAGGACCTTGTGCCAGAAGCGCGCGTACAGCAGGTGCAGCACGGCGTGCTCCGCGCCGCCTATGTAGAGGTCAACGGGCAGCCAGGCCTTTTCGGCTTCCGGCGAGACGAAGACGCCGGTGTTCTTCGGGTCCGTGAAGCGCAGGTAATACCAGCAGGAGCCGGCCCACTGCGGCATGGTGTTGGTCTC
>CAZJUL010000290.1:0-3885 GCA_964549095.1 uncultured Elusimicrobiaceae bacterium | reverse complement strand
GCTCCAGCTTGTGCTCTTTTATATCCTTGGCTATCATCTCCTGGCCGGGATCGGAGCACATATACTTGTAGTCGCGGGACACTACCACGCCGGGCAGGCCGGCGACATGCTTGCGCACCGCCTCCACGTCCACCATGGACGCGATGTTGCTGCCGCAGTGGCAGATATAGAAACCGATGCGCGGCAGAGCGGCTTTCGCGGGTTTATTATCCGACATAGATTCCCTCCCCGCCAGTATGGATTCGGCGGAAATTATGCCGCGGCCGAGGCCCAGCTCGGACGCGCCCAGCCCCATGGCCAGCCCCAGCACCTGCGTGAAGTAAAGCACGGGGATGTCCACCCGCTCGAACTTGCGGGCTATCTGGTCCTGGTAGCCGTCCAGGTTGAACTGGCAGAGCGGGCAGGGGGTCACTATGGCCTGCGCGCCGCGCCGTTTGGCTTCCTTCAAAATGATGTAGGCCATGCGCAGTCCCGCGTCCGGCACCGTGCCTGTAAGGCTGCCGCCGCAGCAGTGCGTCTTCAGCGGCCAGTCCACGCATTCCGCCCCGGAGGCGGCGATGATCCTGTCCATCGTCATCGGGTTATGCTGGTCGTCGAAAGTGGCGTAGGGGCGCACCATCTGGCAGCCGTAATAGGAGGCCACCTTCAGGCCGGCCACCGGTTTTTTAACGCGCTTCTTCAGCTCGTCGACTCCGATGTCGTTCACCAGCACGTCCAGGGGGTGGCGCACCTTGACCGTGTCGATGTATTCCAGGCCCGCCGCCTCAAGCGCGCGGGAAACGCGGGCGCGCAGCTCCGGCTGCTCTTTCAGCGTCTTCATGGTCTTGTTGAGCACCAGGTAGCAGGCGTTGCAGGGGGCTATCACGTCGCCTTCGCCGCGCGCGGCTATGGCCAGGATGCGGCCCGCCAGCGCGTAGGACTTGGCTTCGTCCACCGACATGTAGGCGGTGGCGCCGCAGCAGTTCCAGTCCTCGAGCTCCTTGACCTCTATGTTCAGGGCGCCGAACACGGCAAGGAAGGACTCTTCGTAAGCGCGGCCGGTGCCTTTCAGGGAACAGCCGGGAAAATACTGGTATTTCATTTCACTGCCTCCTTCTGTTTATCGGAGTCCAGGGCGGTCAGGACCTTGCGCAGCTCCGCGCGGCCCTTTATGGAATCCGGCAGGTAGGTCATGCGGCCGGTGCGCATCAGGTTCAGGCCGAGCCCGATCATGCTGAGGAACCGGAACCAGTTGGTGCGCAGGAAGAGGTCCGCTACCAGGAACGTCTCGTTGATGCGGCCGAAGGTGAAGATCATGCGGCTGAACTCGCGCGCCAGCACCGGCGTGGGGAAGCGGCGGGGGTACACGCCTTCCTCTATGGCCCTGCGCTTCAGCAGGTACATCACGTCGGTCACGTGTATGTCCTTGGAGCATTCGGTGCGGCAGGCGTAGCAGCTGGCGCAGAGCCAGATGGTGAAGGAGCTGAGCACTTCCTTCTTGAAGCCGGCGCGCGCCAGGTTGATGATGCGGCGGGGGGTATAATCCATGTACAGGGCAAGGGGGCAGGCGGCGCTGCAGGTCCCGCACTGGATGCAGCCGCGCAGATTCTCGCAGCCGGGCTGGGAGGCCACCCAGTCGGCGAAACCCTTGTCGCATTCGCTTTCGTATTTAACTTTCCGCTCAAGCGGCATAAATCCACCTCCGGAAGTAGGTAAGACATAATTATAATAGCATTGGCGCGCCCTCCCGGGCTAATAACTTTTGATTATATTATTATAAGGGTGCTTAATGGCCGGGCGGCATCCGCCGCCATAGCCCCTTCCATTTGGTAGAATATCCCGGTGGGCCCCCGGGCAAGCCCCCAAGCAGGGAAAGAAGGGAAGCGGGGCACGATACAATGACGGAGCTTGTTTGTTATACTATCAAACAATACCTTTCGGCAACTAATCGGGAAGAGGATAAAATGACGAAATACAAGAACCTCAGCGGGAAATCCACGGTGGCGATGTTCGACCTGGCGAAGGACGGCGTGACGATCAGGTATACCGATCACTCGGTCTTCATATATTCCTGCCAGAGCGCGGGCCCCGAGAACGTCAGCAAGATGAAGACGCTGGCCGTGGCCGGGAAAGGCCTGGGCACCTTCATCGGTTCGACCGTGAAAGACAAATTCGCCAGGAAGATCAGATAATACTGCGGCGCAGGGCCTGTCCGAGGCGCTGACGGGGCTGCCCCGGCCCGGCCGCGGCATTGCGTGGTATGGATAAAAAGATCGGCTATTTGCTGCTTCTGGGCGGGGTCGCCATTCTTGTCTTCAGCGCGGCGCTGACGGCTTTGACGCTTTACGGGGGCATGCAGCCGCCGCAGCTTTTCAGTACGGACAGCGCCCTTACCGTCAACACGTCCATAGGCGGGGGGATGAACGTGCCGCTGCCGCCGCATGTTAACGTAGCCGCCAACCTGGCCGTGTTCTTCGCCGCGATATTCTTATTGGCCGTTATCGGCTCCAGGATAGGCCGCCTGGGCGTGCAGCTGATACGCGAGCCGCGGCCCGATAAAGAACCCGCGGCCAAATAAAAACGCCGGCAGTGATCGGCATGACCAAAAAGCTCCACATCATTACCCACGGCTGCCAGATGAACGTGGCCGATTCCAACCTGATGGCGGCGCACCTGCAGGACCGCGGCATGACGCTGACCGGCTCCAGGGAAGCCGCCGACCTCATAATCCTCAACACCTGCTCGGTTCGGTTCGACGCCGAACACAAGGCGCTGTCCCTCATAGGCGCGCTCCGGCCGCTTAAACGCGCCAAGCCGGGCCTTAAAATAGCCGTGGCCGGCTGCGCGGCCCAGCGGCTGGGAAAAAAGCTGAATAAATTATTCCCTTTCGTGGACCTGGTGACGGGGGCCAAAGAGATAGACCGCATAGCCGCCGTGCTGGACCGAGAATTCCCGCCCGGCTGCCGGCCAGCGCCGCAGATAAAGCGCGCCCGGCTGCCCGCCCGGGCCAAAGAATCCGGGGCCGCGGCCTTTGTCACCGTAATGCGCGGCTGCGAAAATTTCTGTTCCTACTGCATAGTGCCGCACCTGCGCGGCCCCGAAGCGTCGCGCCCGGCCGGCGAAGTGATAGCGGAAATTGAGGCCAATGCGGCCGCCGGCTATAAAGAGGCGGTGCTGCTGGGGCAGAACGTGAATTCCTATAATTCCGGGGGCCTAGACTTTCCCGGGCTGCTGGCGCGCGCCAACTCCGTGAAAGGGCTGGAGCGCATACGCTTCATGACCAGCCATCCGAAAGACCTGGGCCCGGGGCTCATACGGGCAATGGCAGAACTGGAAAAGGTGTGCGGCCACCTGCACCTGCCGCTGCAGTCCGGCTCCGACGCGATCCTGGCGGCGATGAACCGGAAATATACAGCCGCAGATTACTGCGCCCTGGCCGGCAAGCTCCGGGACAGCGTGCCCGGCATCAGCCTCACCACCGACATCCTGGTGGGTTTCCCGGGCGAGACCGAAGCGGATTTCCAGAAGACGCTGGACCTGGTGAACCGCCTGGAGTTCAATTCCCTTTTCGCCTTCAAGTATTCTCCAAGGGAGGGGACCGCGGCTTTCTCTTTACCGGAAACGGCGACGGAGGGGGAAAAAGAGGAGCGGCTGCGGCGGGTGGAGGAAGCGGCGGACAGGCTCTCCAGGCGGAAGAACGCCGGACTGGTCGGTACGGTGCAGCACCTGCTGGTGGAGAAAACCGAAAAAGGCCGCTGCACCGGCAGGACCCGTTCCAACCTGAAGGTGTTCTTCGCCGCGCCGGGCGGCGAAAAGCTGGACGGCCGTTTTGCGGACGTGCGGATAACCGCGGCCAGGATCAACACGCTGCTGGGAGAGCTGCGGGCGTAATATTTTATGGCCAAG
>CAZJUL010000289.1:1474-3894 GCA_964549095.1 uncultured Elusimicrobiaceae bacterium | reverse complement strand
TTCTTATAGCTTTTATAGTTGAGGGAAGTTTTCCCGCCTATGCAGCTGTCCGCCTGGGCCAGCAGGGTGGTCGGGATGAAGGTCCATTTTATACCGCGGTACAGCGTCGAGGCTACGAAGCCGGTTATATCCTGGGTTATCCCCCCGCCGATGGAAACCAGGCGCATGTTCTTTTTCGGCGCGAATTCTATTATCCGGTCGTATAGCGCCTGCACGGAGGCCAGCGACTTGGCCTCTTCGCTTACGGGCAGGATTATCCGCTGCGCGGCGGCAAGCGGTTTCAGCGAGGAGTCCTTATGCAGGCGCCAGACATTCTCGTCCACGGCGAACACCGTACCCGGCTCGGCCGCCAGCGCGGGCAGGTAAGCCGCGGGGTCAGCGAAATAAACCCCGTAATCCGCCAGCCTGGACTTAACGGTAAGATCGGCTATAGGCAAGTGTAGCCCCCGTCCACGGCTATCGTCTGCCCGGTTATGTAGGTGTTCTTTGCGGACGCCAGGAACGCGACCGCGGCCGCTATCTCCGCGGGCCTGGCCAGGCGCCCGGCTGGGATGGTTTTGGCGATGGCGCGGATATCGGCCGGAGAATTGTTCATGCGCGTCATCGCGGTATCCACGAAGCCCGGCGCCACGGCGTTGACCAGCACCCCGTACCGCGAGCATTCCACGGCCGCGGCGCGCGTCACGCCGACAAGGCCGGTCTTGGCCGCTGTATAAGCGAAGCGGCGGGGCTTGGTGACCAGGCCCCAGATAGAGCTGATATTTACTATCCTGCCGTATTTCTTCCTGCGCATATGGGGGAGCAGCCCGCGCATCAGGCGCATCGGCGCGTGCAGGTCTATCTGCATTACCGCGGCCAGGTCCTCGTCGGAGAACTCTTCCGCCGAGCCCAGCGGGTTTATCCCGGCGCTGTTCACCAGGATGTCGGCTTTGCCGCCGATGGCCGCAAGGTAAGCGTCTATGGATTTATTGGAAGTGAGCTCCAGCTCGTCCAGGTCCGGCGCCAGGATCACTGCGCCGGCGGCGCGGAAGGCCGCGGCTATGGCCTTGCCTATACCTCCCGACGCACCGGTTATCAGCGCTCTCCGTCCCTTCATATCCCCCTGACCCCCGCTTCTTCTATCAAACGCTTGTACCGTTTCTCCAGCATGTTGATCCGGTGTTCGTCCTCGCTGTAAATGGCGCCGTAGAAATTGCGCTTGTTCTTGAGCCACATCAGTTCGAAGCCGACGGCTTTCAGTATCCCCGTCGGGGCGTCGCCGCTGAGCGCTTCCGGGCATTTGAAGATGACCTTGCGGGTTTCGTACCTGTCCAACAGGCCCTTGTCCAGCCGGTTGAAGAAAGGCAGCGACTCTTTGGCCACCCCGCCGCCGATGACGCAATCCATCTTTTTCTTTTTCGCCTTCACGAAAATATCCTTCGTTATCTCGAAGACCTTGTCGCAGTTGACGTCTTCGCGCGTCAGCCCCAGCGAGCCGGTCATATCCACGCGGCCCAGCACCACCCCGCCCAGTTCAGCGATGTTGGGGATGGCCAGCATATCGTCGAAATTCTTGTAGCCCATTATGGTCTCGACGTTTATCAGGAAGGAGATCTGCTTGATCTCTTCTTTCGGGAACACCATCCTGGCCGCCGAGAGGTACTTGGTCAGGGCGTAAGGCGACTCTATCATCGGCGCCACTATCCGGTTGACGCCGATGGACCGCGCGTCGTACATATCCTTGAAGGCCTCGCAGCCGCCTATTTTTATCGTCAGGTCCAGCCCGGCGCGGGTGATGACCTCTTTAAGCCGCAGGGCCTCTTCCAGCCTGGTTCCCTCGGCTTCGAACTCCGCCTTTATACCGGCCACGTGGTGGTTCTCTTTCAGGTCCTTCAGGACGTCCACCATCTTTGTTTCAAGATTGTTCATAGTTCACCTTCCTCCCTATATAATACCAAAGATATATTACTCTAAAATATTGGCCCTGAACTCTTCGCGGTCCAGGAAAGGCCACATATCTTCCAGCGGCTTGGACACCATGGTCCCGTCCGGCTTCTTTTCCGAGGACAGCTTCGGCGTGAACTTGTAGTCCGCCGGCAGCCTGACGTCGCAGAGCGCGGGCCCTTTAACGGCCAGCACCTTCGCTATCTTCGCCTCCATGCCCTTCACGCGGTCTATGACTTCGGTGTGCAGGCCGAACGCCGCCCCCACCTTGACGAAGTCAGGGAAGCCCACGCCCGACTCCGGGCCGCAGGCCACGAATTTCCCGCCGAAGAAATTCTCCTGCGTCTGCCTTATCGAGACATAGCCGCCGTTGTTCAGCACGAAGATCTTTACGGGCAGCTTATAATACGCCGCGGTGGCCAGCTCCTGCAGGTTCATCATCAGGCTGCCGTCACCGGCCAGGCAAACCGTCTCTTTCCTCCCGCTCCCAATGCAGG
>CAZJUL010000289.1:0-1464 GCA_964549095.1 uncultured Elusimicrobiaceae bacterium | reverse complement strand
CGGCAGGTCGTAGCCCATTGAGGCGCAGCCGGAATTCCAGAACACGCGCTGGCCTTTTTTCACTATCCCCGCCTGGAAGGCGCAGACGCAGGCGGACCCGTTGCCGGCGACCACGGAGGTCTCCGCGGGAAGCAGGGCCGTGAGGGTTTCCATGAAGTGATACGGGTTCACTTTAGAACGAAGTTTTTTATATTCAGGGAGCACTACGGGATACTTGCGGCAGCGCTCGCGGCACCAGGCCAGCCAGCCGGAACGATCGCCGATCCCTTTCGCCGGCAGGGCGGCCAGCAGGGCGGCCATGAAATCCTTCACGTCCGCGCGCACCGGCAGGTCCGGCTTTACTGTGGGCTTCACCAGCTCCGCCGGGTCTATGTCGACTATCACCTTCTGCGCCCTGTGCGCGTAGTTGGCCCAGTCGTAGCTGATCTGTCGTATATTGTTGCGCGAGGCCAGCGAGAGGACCAAGTCGGCGTTCTGCAGCGAAAAATTCCCGCCCCGCGTACCGACGGTGCCAATCCGGCCGGCGAACCAGGGGCTATCGTTCGGGACCAGGTCGCAGCCGGCGAAGGTGGCCAGGACGGGGATCTTCAGCGCGTCCGCCAGCTTGTCGAAGAGCTGCTGCGCCCCGGCCAGGCGTATGCCATGGCCGGCTATGATGACAGGCCGCTTCGCCGACTTCAGCATCTCCAGCGTTTTAGCGGCCAGAGTTTCCAGGTCCGCCCCTTCCTGCACCAGCGTTTCCGGCGTAAAACCCTCAAGCTTCGTCTCGTCAATGATCGCGGACTGCACATCCAGCGGGATGTCTATCCAGACCGGGCCGGGTCGGCCGTGGGTGGCGGTATAGACCGCCTTGTCCAGCACCCATTTGACATTTTCCGGGGTCGTCAGGGAATAGGCGAATTTCGTCACAGGCCTGACTATGTCCGTGATATTGATCTCCTGGTCGCCAAGCTGGCGCAGCCCCAGTTCGCGGCAGGAGGCGGCGGTGGTCCTGAACTTGACCTGCCCGGAGATATAAAGCGCGGGGACGGAATCCAGCCACTGCCCGATGACGCCTGTCAGGGTATTGGTGCCGCCGGGACCGGTAGTCACTATCGCCACGCCCAGCCTGTCCGAAACCCGTGAATACCCCTCCGCCCCGATAGCCGAGGCCTGCTCGTGGTGGTTGCAGGTGTATTCCAGGCCTTTGCACCTGCCCACGGCGTCGTTCAGGTGCATCGCGCCGCCGCCGGAGATCATGAACACGTGCTGCACGCCGTGCTCGGTCAGCCGTTTAGCCACATAATCCGCAAGTCTCATCATAATGTATCCCGCTTTTACCTATTCACGACGGCCCCGGCAAATAGCTGCACCTGTTTCCAGGACCTTAAAAAAACGCCGTTCCCCAGGTCATACGCCGATTGTACGGCGTAAAGCCCCGCTTCGGGATCGGTCTGGGCGGCTATCCACCCCAGTATTTCCCGC
>CAZJUL010000288.1:3619-3896 GCA_964549095.1 uncultured Elusimicrobiaceae bacterium | reverse complement strand
CCCGTACGCCTTTGTGCGCCACCCGATGTACGCGGGCTCCTGTCTGCTTTATCTTTCCACGCCCGCGGCCCTGGGCTCCCGGCTGGGTTTCATCCCCGCCGCGCTGATGGCCGGCACGCTTATCGTCCGCGCGTACCTGGAAGAGCGCACTTTGACGCTGGAGCTGCCGGGCTACGCCGAATACGCCCAGAAAGTGAAATACCGCTTCATCCCCTGGATATTTTAAAAGTCGGGGACATACCTTGCGGCAAGGTGTGTCCCCAATGCCTGAGACTAT
>CAZJUL010000288.1:344-3609 GCA_964549095.1 uncultured Elusimicrobiaceae bacterium | reverse complement strand
TGCTATGAAAAGATCGCCCGTAGCGCTGGTGCTGGTAGTGGACGCCGTCGGGGTTTCCACAATGGAGCACCTGCTGAAGCATTACAAGGGCAAGGTGAAGCTGCCCAACCTTTCGCGGCTGGGGTTCGGGGAGATAGTGGCGCCGGAATTTAAAAAGCGTTTCGGGCGCTTCGCCGGGAAGTCGTACGCCGCCGCGGTGAAGCAGGTGTCTGCCACCGCCGACAGCCTGATAGGCCACCGCGAAATGGTGGGCGTGATAGACGACAGGACTTACGACCTGTTCGAGAACGGCTTTTCGAAGGAATACCTGCGGGCGCTGGAAAAGATCATCGGGCGCGGCACTTTCTACAACAAGATGGCCGCCGGCATGGAGGCCATAGAGATAAACGCCGCCGAGCACGAAAAGACCGGCAAGCCCATAGTTTACGCCAGCAAGTGCGACCCGCTCATACAGCTGGCAATGAACGAGGCAGTCATCCCCGTAGCCGAACAGCACCGGATAGCCGACGCCGCCTTCGCGCTGGCCCGGGAAATGGGGATACCCGTCACCCGCGCCATAGCCCGGTCGTATGTCAAGAGCGCCGGGGGGGAAATAATGCGCACCTCCAACCGGCACGACGCGGTGCTGCCCATAGGCCAGCGCACGCTGGTGGACCTGCTGCACGACAGCGACGTGTGGACGGTGGCCGTCGGCAAGACCAGCGACCTGGTGAACACCGCCTACCACGCGAAAATAAAACTTAACCGCGAAAGCTTCATAGACCCGGGGCTGGGCCTGCGGTTCGTCCATCCGAAAAAGAAAGACACCAATCCCTACTGCGTGCAGGGTACGGTGAACGCGCTGACCGGGGCGAAACATATCTATCGGCCCAAGGGCACCTTCATCTTCACCAACCTGGTGGACACCGACAGCGTCTACGGCCACACCCGCGACATCCCCGGAGCGGTCGCCTCCATAGAGGAGATCGACCGCGTCATCCCGCTCTTCGAGGAGCGGCTGGATAAGGGCGACCTGTTCATCATCACCGCGGACCACGGGATGGAGCACAAAGAGGATTACGGCTACCACTCCAACGAGCCGCTGCCGTTCATTGCGGAGCGCAAAGGCTTCGGCGCAACGCTGGGCGGGCTCAGGACCGGCGCCTGCCCCGGCCTGACGGACCTGGGGAATGTGGTGGCGCAGTTCTTCGGCGTGGAAAAAGAATACAGGAAGTTGCTTAAACTTTCCTAACTTTACATTTTTGACATTGTCAAAAATGTAAAGTTATTTTTTGGCGGGGGACGGCTCGGCGCCGTATTCCGGATCGACGAAGGCCCTGTAGGACTGGGGGGTGAGGGCCGCCCAGTTGTATTTGTTGCCCGGGTTCCACAGCACCCAGCTTTCAAGCAAATTCTTTTTCGCGGCCATTATCTGGGCGCGCACGTCCTGCGGGCCGTATTGCCTGTCGCCCTTGCGCCCCAGGTTGAAGTCCTGCAGGAACGGCCTGAGCTTGGCGTAATCGTCGCCGAGGCGCTTTATCGCGTCGCGCAGGCCCCGGTCTATCACCTTGAACGGCTCGTTGTTGGGATGTTTCAGGTTGTACTCGCCGCTGTTATAATGCGAGGGGTACATCATCGGGTAGATGTAGTCCACGTATTTCGCCATGCTGGTTATATCCTGGCCTATCCCCATATCGTCTTTTACGGTAGTGGTGAGCCCGAAAACGTCGGCGGAGATCTTCACATTATACGGCTTCAGGCGCTGCCGGGCGTACTGCAAAAAATCCTTCAGGTTGGCTATGGCGTTCTGCCTGTTGTGCGGCTTAGAGTAGCGGCAGAGCGAGGTACGGCCTTCGGATGGGTAGCGGATATAGTCGAACTGTATCTCGTCGAAGCCCAGTTTGGCGGCGCGCTCCGCCACGTCCAGCACGTAATCCCAGACATCCCTGTCGTACGGGTCCACCCAGGTGGCGCCGTTGCTGCTGCGCCACAGCCCGCCGTCGGGCGTGCGCACGGCCAGGTCCTTGTTGCGCAGCGGCACTACCTTGTCCTTGAACGCCACCACGCGCGCGATGGTGTAGACGCCGGCCTCCCTGAAATCGGCGAGCATTTTTTCCGGGGCCGGTATGGCAGCGTTATAGGAGCCGTATTTTTCCGCTTTGGCTATGCCCGGTATGTAGACCTTACCGTCCGTTTCCTTGATGGCTATCACCACGGCGTTGACCACGGAATTCTTTATTTTGGCGATAAGCTCGGCTCGGTCTTTTTTTGAGCCGGCGCCCCAGCAGGTGACGTGTATGCCGCGCACGGTCTTTTCCGCCAGGATCTTTTCTTTCAGGGCTGTGGTGGAAATGCAGACTTCCGCCGCCGGGGCGGGGGCCTGGACTTTCGCCGGAGCGGAATGCTTGGCCGGGGCGGCGGAGGCCGCCGGGCTGCCGATGAGGAAGAGTATGGTTATGAAGTTAAGCATAAGTTGAACTTGTCCTATATTTTACAACAAAAGGGGGAGCGGCAGGCGGGAAGGCGGTTTTGCGGAGCCGTAAAAAGCCGGCGGTATTTTTTTGTATACTTAAATAACCGCTATGAAATATTTAAAAATAATACTGTTTTCGGGAGCTATCGCAATGACTTCACACCTTCGAGCAGGATCCGCGGAAAGCGCCGCAACTACGGCGGCCGGGCCCCGGGCCGGGACCGTGCTGACCGTGCACTACAACCGCATAAACGGCGATTACGAACGCTGGGCGCTCTGGGCCTGGAACGACGAAGCCAGGACCGCCGGCGCAGAAATTGCGCCCGCCGGCAGCGACGCTTTCGGACTTGTGTTTAAAATAGACCTTAAAGCCGCCGGGATGCTGGATATGACCGCGGGCCTGCTGCCCAGGATGGGCAACTGGGAAGCGAAGGACGCGCCCGAGCGCTTTCTCAAGAAAGCCGCAGCGGGCGATGTGTATATCGCCGAAGGTGACCCGCAGCTTTACTTGGCGCCCCCGCAGATCTCCACCGAGATCGTATCGGCCCTTGTGGACTCGCCCACGCAGGTGAAGCTGGCCTTCAACCGGTACATAGACCCGGCCTTCGTGGCGGAACAGGGATTTTACGCCGACTCCGGCAAGACCGTTATCCGACCGGTGCTGGCCGCGCTTTCCGGCGATCTGAAATACGGACGGACAGCGGTGCTGCTTTTCGAGGGCCCCGGCGGGTTCGACTATGCCGCCGTCAACTCCGGGACCTGGCAGGTGCGCTCCAAAGATATGAAACCGGCCGCGCTGCGGCTGGGCGCCGC
>CAZJUL010000288.1:0-334 GCA_964549095.1 uncultured Elusimicrobiaceae bacterium | reverse complement strand
CTCTACGACGACGCTTTCAAGAGCGATAGGGAAATGGGGCTCCGCGTGAAGCACGGGAAGACTTTCATACGGGTGTTCGCGCCCACGGCGACAAAAGCCGAGGCGCTGGTTTACATCGCCCCGTCCGGCGCTCCCGCCATCCACGCGCTGGCGCAGAAAGAAAACGGCCTTTGGGAAACGGAGATCCCCGCGGACCTTACAGGCAGGTACTGGAAGGTCCGCACTGTGCAGGGCGGGCAGACCTACGAAGGCATAGACCCCTACGCTACTTCGGTCACCGCGCACGACGGACTGGCGCTTGTCACCGGCGACAAGACCAAGATCGCGCCGGGGC